>RGXB01000031.1 GCA_010029555.1 bacterium | reverse complement strand
TTCCTCCATCCAAAATGCAGTTACGTGTTCGGCGAGAAAATAACACGCACGATACAATCAATGCCCGCCATTTTGAATCTTGGCAGGCCGCGGTGCCCATTGTACAAGGCAGTAGTGATACCGACCGGCTTGGTATACAATTAAGGCCCGAGGTATATGATATGGCTCCTCTTAGTAGTCGCACAGATAAGCGCGATTACCGACAGGCACAGCCTTCAGAGCTTCGGTCGCATCCGCATTCGATTGAAGGCCTGCAGCTCGCATCGCCTCCAAACGAACATGGTAGTTAGTTTCGGTTCCTATAATCTTTGCGACAAGTTTTTTTAAGGGAGGATCTGGATAAAAACCGGCTAGCTTCATGGTAAATCCCCTAACACGAGCATTAGGCGAGCGGGCCTTTTCCATAAGAATCTTCATTCCACGCACATCCCGCGTGATGGCAGCTCCTAAAACTGACATAGCTTCGCTGGCCTCCCCCCCTTGGGCATGTTTGCGCAAAACAGACCAGGCTAGAGACTCGATAAGTTCAAACGCATTCACCGGCAAAAGATCTTCGGATTTTACTAGATGGATCGCCTCTTGAGTTTTTAGTAGATGAGCTAGAGTTTGAGCATAAAGAAATTTGCGCTCGGTTTTATCCGGATCCTCGAGAAAATAGCTTTTTGAATGGTTTAAAGCCCCCTCGTTATCTTGAATGAGGATGGAAGAATGGATCTCATTCCAACCGGCCATCAAAGGGAAGGCTAGGATCAAACTACTAAAAATCGTGATTATGTGCACGTTCAGCCAACATATGTATATGTAAATGATACACCGATTGCCCCGCATCAGGGCCATTATTCACCACTAGCCTGTACCCCTTTTCAATGGAGTGCTCTTTTGCTAGTTTTTGAATCGTTTCGGTCATAGCTAACAAATACCCGAAATGCTCTTTTTGTAAATCCTGAAATGTTGGGATGGGTATTTTTGGTATAATTAACCAGTGAATCGGAGCCTTAGGATGGATATCTTTTATCACAATCACCATCTCATCTTCGTAAATTATAGTGGCCGAAAGCTCTTTGTCGATAATTTTGGAAAAAAGTGTTTTCATCTTTTAGTCTCGAGTTTCTTGTTTATGGTGTTTAAGACTTTTCTTTGCCCCCTCAATCGCCCCCTCTTTTGAAGCAAAAATTGCAATAAAAAGCCCCTTATGGCAAAACTTCCCCCCTTTAATACCACAGACTGACTCAAACTCCCCCTCATTTAACCCGCCCCAGAAGCTTGGCAGATCAAGCCTTGAGCCCATTCTCTCAGCATAGGTTTTTGGAATTACCCTTAGTTTCCAACCATTAGGCACAGGCATCACAATATATTTTGCCTTGTGCTTCTCTCCCCCGAGTTCAAAAAAGTTCTCAAGCCAGGGAACCATCTCGTTAAAAACAAGGATCTCGTCGGAAGAATCCATAACTTTTTTTACAACTTCTTTGCAACGCTGCCTATACCTGTAGCGCTCCACAAGGCGATCAAAATGGCCGTAGGCAAAATCCAAAGCCTGGAAAAAGGCTCTGTTCATCTCCTCTTTGTCCGCACCCTCTCTAATAGGAACAAAATTTTCAATCGCATGAGAAAAAGTGGGTGTGTTCAAAATTTCCCGGCTGACGCGACCATTATCGAAGGCATCTACGTGATCAATCAACTCTTTTTTGAGATGATGATACAGGTGCGTATCGTAAAAACCCTGATGGAAAAGAAATTTCGCCACCATCCCTGCAGAGCTCAGCTCCCCCTGATACGAGCTTTGGTGATGGTCGAATAAAAAATGTTTCTCGTCGTAAATAGCGCCGACGTCAACAACAAATTGAAATTTGGAAATAACAAGGGGATCTCTTGAGCGATGAATCTCATTTTTTTGTATCAAATTGGCATAAAGTAGCTGTACACACGCGATGATCTCGTCCGCATGGAACGGACCGTCATGCACCACTGCACCCGTTTTTTTCTCAAGGGACATGCAACTATCCTCAAAATGAAGATCCTAAAAAATTTTAGGATCTGGTTGTAGAATTATTTCTTCTGATTTCCCAAACAAACATTTTTGAAAATGTATGTGTCAATTAAGGCTCAAGTATACTTCCAATAACCTTGAAAAAGCAAGCTAAGCATGGATTTTACGAGATATAGGATTTGAGAAATTCCAAAATTTGTTTGGAGTGGTTGCCTACTTCGACTTTCTCGATTCTCCCGACCTCAATACCGTTTGGATCAATCAATACGGTGACTCTTTTTACCCATTTATAGGGAAAAAAATTGAATCCAAAATGCCATTTATAGACGCCAAACATTTTCGAAATTTTCCGCTCAGGATCGGCTATCAAGCGAAAAGGGAGGTCGTATTTTTGCTCGAACTTTTTGTGACTTTCCACATCATCCGGACTCACCCCTAAAATTTCGATTCCATGCTTTTGCAATTCATCAAAATTTTCTCTTAAATTACAGGCCTGTTTTGTGCAACCCGGAGTATCATCTTTGGGATAAAAATACAAAGCGATCCAACGCCCTTTGAAATCTTCACTGTTTATTGGTTTCCCATTTTGATCCACTCCGCTAAAGTGGACAGGTTCTTTGGCTTTCAATTCTTGACTCCTTTTGTAAACTTGTTATACCTATTAAACAAGAAAAGGATCAACTTTTTTTTCAAAGAATTGGAAGTTAGCGAGATCGTTATGGGCCATATCTGATGAGGGCAAATTTTCGGCTTTTTTTCCTAAAATTCCCTGCAGATGTTTATGGAAAGCTTCATAGACCACACCTAGATCCGCCTCTTTGAGGCATGGGGCAGAGCATTTGCGCATCTTCTTGCATTTGACTGCAAACGATTCATTATAAGGGCAGCTCCCTTGAAAAGATCCATGAATTTCACCCATAGGGCCATATACACTTTTTAAAGTAGGTCCGAACACACTGAACGTGGGGATATTAGTCACCCCCGCCAAATGCAACGAAGCCGAATCGACTGCTATCACCATTCTCATGTGTTCCATAAGATATTGCCACTGTGGAATCGATAAGATTTTCCAAAGATGTACATGAGAAAACTCATCACAAATCCTCTCAGCTTTAGCCTTCTCTTCCTCGTGGAAATAGGGAATTACGATCGAAAAAGCCCAGTCTTTTCTAAGCTGACGTATCCATTGTTTCCAATCCTCTAACCTGAGACTTTTTTGATCCCATGCACTGAAAGGACATAAAAGGAGGAGGTTTTTAGGTATCTTTTCCAAAAAGGCGTCCACCTCTTGTCTTTCCTCCCTAGAGAGGTAAAATTTTATCGGATGAAATGGGACTCTTTTGCTTTTTGTGACGCTATCAACAATCCTGAGGTATCTCTCCTCCGAATGGAGCTCTTTTGGGGCAAAAACTTTACGGTTTGTAGCGAAAAGATTTGGCCACTCGGCCACCCCTTTTCGGTCAAAGCCTACTTTAAGATCCCCCTTTACAAGAGCTAAAACAACTGCGGATTTACAATTTCCTTGAAAGTCAAAAACAATGTCAAATGTGCGATTGCGCAGCGCTTTAAGCGCTTTTACGATAGGGCTCCAAACCCCTTTTTTGATCTCCTTGAAAGGGAGAAAAATCACCTCATCCAACCCTTTGAGGTGTGAAACGCAAGTTTTGTACCTCTCCTCCACTGCCCAAGAGATTTTCGCTTCAGGGTAGCTTTGGCGGATCTGATTAAAGGCTCGGTAGGTTTGGATGATATCGCCGATTGAGGTCAATTTGACTACTAAAATACGCATACCCCCTTAGTTTAGAGATAAATCGATGAAAAATCAAGAGACGGGTCCCATATCTATCCTTCGAGTGAGGCTTTTACCCCCGAAAGAAGAGGTTTTCTGATTAATAGGAAATATGCTAAGGGAAGGGGTTATGAAACACCACGATTTCATCCCCCACTTTCTTTCCCCTTTGGGTGAGGTGATTGGCACCGAAAAAGAGGTCTATCGTGTCCTTTTTAAAGAACTACCCAAAACGTTTCTAGGTTTTCACAACCCCATAGAAAATTTCTTACTAGACCCTAATATCAACTGTCGCCTCTTGGGGGCTTGCTTTCAACTTTTAAGTCTAGAAAAAAATGTGCATAAAAACGAGATCATTCTCGAGATCAAATCGGCATTTCCTCTTGGAGTCGGAAGAAAGGTTGCAAGGATTTTTATAAAAGATGATAGATTTAGAGTCCAATCGAAAAGATTTGTTGAGGAGCTTCAAAAGGAAAGATTGGTCGATTTTAATAGCAACTCTTTGGTGCAACAAGACGATGGATTAATTCTTGAGCTGAACTCTTCACTAGAGGCCTACCGTATCCCCCCCATCAACACCCCCTTGACCGATTTTTCAGAGACCCAAATAGAAAAAATTTTGATTCCGGACCCTGCTGGAACGGTAGTCAAATATAAAGCGATTAAACACGAAACCCTTTTTCTTGTTTCCGATTTTTGTCTACAACCACAAAACTCTTATGTTCCGCTCCTTTATCATAATAATTCGGTAAAATTCGCCCTTTACAAGGAGTCAGAGTACAAGCAAAAAATTAGCTTCTTCTCTGAGCGCGGCTTAAACAGAGCTTTAGAATCTTTGGAAGTAGTGCAAGAGGTATTCTCCTTAACTCCTAATGAGGAGAACCGCTCCGCACTTTTCTTAACCTCTAATCGGCAGCTCAAAGAGCCCCTTACCTCATTTTGGCTAACTGTCCCCTCGTCCAAGGTTGAGTTGCCCCCTGTTATTCGCAATGAGCGGCACCATCAACTTTTAGAACAATTTATCCATGACCAGCCCGAGACGGCTATTTTGGAATCTATTTTAAATCAGCAGATCAATTCTGAAGGGGTTCTTTTTGTTACCTACCTCCCCTCGTTTTTTCTTCGGGGTCTATTTTTTCAAAGAACGATCCTCAAAAAGCTTAAACGGATCTACTTCATGAACCCTTCTAAAAAAACACCGGGCTATTTTTCTCATGCTGACCGCTCTTTTTTGCTAGATCTCAACGCCCACGGAATAGAGGTATTTTGGTACGATAAGACTCTGTCAAAATTGCTGCAATTTTGTGAAAGGGTACTTGACTACACCGGAATTTTTTTGCCTCCGAACCGAATCGAAGAGTACCACCGCGCTCTAACTATTGGGATCTACGGCTCAAGCTGCGTTTCTAAAGATATCGAGGGGGATATTAGGGAGATTTTGCTAGGGTTGGAGACGATGAAGATCGACTGCTCCCACCCGCTTTTGAACCCACACCGCACTTTGGCAGTCTCTACGGGAGGGGGTCCAGGGGTCATGGGGATAGCCAACAAGGTGGCCTTTGATCTAAAGATTTTATCCTTGGCCCATCTCTGCAATTTTTCTTTCGAACCGATGAATCCCCATGTTGACGGTAAAATGACCTATAGAATTGAACGGATGATCGAACGTCAAGCCGAATTTCTTGTGAAGCTCCCTATTTTTTTTATTGGGGGGTATGGTACCGACTTGGAATTAGCCCTTGAAGTAGTAGGGAGGCAGGTGGGAAGCTATGAGGTCACCCCAATCCTCCTTTTTGGAGATGTCTATTACTGGGAGCAAAAAATCACATCGAGGTTTACTCTAAACCATGA
Organism: bacterium; assembly: GCA_010029555.1. Taxonomy (GTDB): domain Bacteria; phylum Chlamydiota; class Chlamydiia; order Chlamydiales; family RGXB01; genus RGXB01. The sequence goes on along the minus strand of RGXB01000031.1, from coordinate 6,009 downwards.
ATCGGGCACTCTACGAACGGGCGAGTATCTCTCCAACTGTCTTATACAAGTCTCTTCAGGATCTGAAGCCGTAGAGGTTTACAAGCACTTTTTTAAAGAGAAATTACAGCTAGGAACTAAAGGGCGAATCTACTTGAGAGGATTTCGCCTATTTAAGGAGATCTACGACGATGTTTGATTTGATTACCCCCGATGGCTATATTGAATCGAAAAATAACTCTAAAGCAGTTGTTCTTTTTGAGCATGTCTCAGCCCAATTTCTTGGTTTTAAAATCGATAGTAAACTGATCCAATTCAATCTTAAAAGCATCCTTGCTCAATTGGGGCTGGATGCGATTTTAGAACATACCGAGATCGATTTTGGCCTAAAAAAAATACGTGCTCACGTGGAATTTATTCCTCGTTGCCCATTGGGTTTAGAGCTTCTTTCTAAACTCAATAAAGGGGCTTATGTTGGTAAGCTCTTCGCAAAAGATCCCGATCGGCTTGTTCTAAAACCCGACTATCTAGTACGCATGTTTGAAAGAAGCGATCGACACGGTCATCCGCTCCTCTCTTTTAAAGAGCGGTTTGATCTGCAAGTGCTTCAAGGACAATTGATCGGATTTATCCCTTTGCTTGAGGGAAAAGTTGTCTATGAGGAGAGTATAAATGGGCTGCTTCCTACCGTTGCGATCGCTTTAGAAAAAAAAATCTCTTTAAGACATCTTTTGCAGCTGCATCAAAAAAGGGATCCCTCCCAGCCCAAAATTGTTCAAGAAAATGAGATGCTTTTAGTCAAAACTGAACCTCTTTACATAAGAACAGTTTTTGCAAGAGTAAAAAACGAGCTTCTCCCCCCAGGGTATATCCATACCGAAGCCTCTATTTTGGAACCCACAACACGCAATTCAGGAGATATCTATGAGTTTTTTGGGAAAAGCACACAACCCATAGAGCAAATACCGCTAGAATTTTATGTTTTGGAACCCTATAAAGAGTTTGTGTTTTTTTCCGATAGGGATAAACTGCAGGCCCTCCTCGCTAATGACCAAAATATTTTTGAGACCTTCAAAAATGCGCCGGGGCAAAAAGGGAATAAAGCAGCTACATTCATTGTCAGCTCTAAACAAATGCAAAATTTGCAACCCAAGGAATGGATCGTCAAAGACTATTTCATAGAATCCATACCGACTGTCGAGATGTCTCCAAGCGATTCCATCATGATCCAAAATTATATCCTCAACCAGCCAGAAACCTATTTTTTGAATAGGATCGATTGGGAGGAGTTCACATCTGAAGGGGTTTTATTTTGTCGCCATTTTCCCACCTATTTTCTCAAACGCCTTTTTTTATCGGATAAGATTAAAAAGCAGGTCAAAAGGCTCTATTTTCAATACGCTTCACGCTCATCAGACCAGTTTTTCACTCACGAAGATCGGACCTTTATGATCGATCTTTATCGGCTAGGGATAGAAATTCACTGGGTGGATCTGGTGACAAAAAAATGTCTGCAATTCATAGAACGCCCAGGAAGATATACTGGTATGTTTGTCCCAAAAGATCGCATTCAGGAATTCTTAAAGGCCACTTTTTTTGGTGTGTATGGATCCAATCTTAAAGGTTCCAACTTTGAACAAGAGCTGACGCTTTTGCTTAAAGGGATTCTAGAAATGCGTGCCTCATCCTCTCACCCCCTTCTGAATCCTTCTACTTCGATCGCTTTGGTCACCGGCGGTGGACCCGGAGTGATGGAGGTGGGAAATAGAGCGGCTAAATCTGTTGGAATCCTCTCTTGCGCGAATATTGTCGATTTCAGCCTAAAAACGGGGGGGTATGTCAATGAACAATCGATAAACACATTTATTGATGCAAAGATGACCTACCGAATTGATAAACTCGTGGAAAGACAGGCCGAGTTCTATCTAGACTTCCCCATTTTTTTAGAGGGGGGGATTGGAACCGATTTCGAATACAGCCTCGAAGAGGTAAGGCGCAAGGTGAACTCGGTGCCCCCATATCCGGTGATTTTATTTGGATCTTCCCACTATTGGGAAATGAAAATCTCTAATCGGTTTACTATCAATTTGCAGTCGGGAACTATCAAAGGATCCGAATGGATCTCTAACTGTTTTTATGTGGTCGAAAACCATCAGGAGGCCATCGAAGTCTACCGCAGATTTTTTTCCAACACTCTACCGATTGGGCCAAATTTCCCCCCTCATGAAAAGGGGTTTGTGTTGGGATGCGACCTGAAACGGACCTGTGATCTAGGGATGTCTTGAGCTAATCTCAGATATGTAGCGACGAACCGAGGAGAATAGAGCCCAATCTATCGATACTCTATCTGAATCTTTTTCCCAAATACCCAGAATTTTTTTCGGCAAATGGAGAGGAATTTGCATATTTCCATACGCATCCGAAGCGACGCCCTGTGTATTTTCCACTAATACCATCACCCCTTGAGGTCCTGCAATCATCCGTGCAGAACTCACATCGGTCGCATCCACGACATGAAGCCCTTTTCCCGGCGGAAATGCGCCATTTTTTTTCGCCAAATGGATCACCGTTTGCGCATCCCTTGCTCCATGAAAGAGCGCTCCGGTGATTTTTTGGACTTCGTAAATAGTGTATTCTTTAAGATGCGTATTTTCTGGACTGATGTACAGGTTTTTGCCGAATGTAAACCCGCTTTGCAGTTTATTAAAATGATTTTTTGCGACCAAATAACTGCTCGAACGGGCCTCTTTGTCGAAGATGTTTTTTGCAAAATTACAAAAAGCGTTAAAATTCGGGATTCTCATAAGCTTTTTTATCCGGTTACCTTAGAGCTCGTAAAATGACCTTTGATGCATGGATCAAAGCCTGGGTTGTAGCCCACTCTTTTGAAATAATCTTATCGCTTTTCTTGAATATCCCCAAAATATTTGCGTTGAACCCCTCAGCAATGTATTGCTTAGCATGGAGCGAGCAAACTTTGTTGTAGTGGTTCTCCTTTTCTCCAGGTAACTCTACAACAACGATAATGGGGTCTTCCCCTTGCGCATAGGTCGTGCACTCAGTTACATCTTTTGTCCAGAAAAAGTCCTTCTTAAGCTCAAGCTTTCCTTCGCTAAGCTGATTTTTGATGGTTTCAAAGCCATTGGAGCCATGGAGGCCGGCCACAAAATTTTCCATTAAAAATTTTAAAGAAAGCCCTTCGTTTAGCCCCAATTTTTGATCGATAAGAGCTTGAACCTTTGGATGCACATAGAGAACCTCGCCTGCGCGCGACGCTTGAATAAGAGGGAGAAGTTCTGCTCGAGTGGAGGTGAAAGCCTTCATTCCCTCTTTAGCTACTGTTACCATTTTATTCAATTTTGAGTTTTGCGGTGCGTACTGAGTTATCTGTCGCGCACCCATAACTGACCTGCTAACTTGAGGTAGCGTTTTGATTGGTGATGTGGCTAAAACAGGTTTAAAAGCTTGAATCATATTCCCCCCCTAAATAAAGACCGCACTTTCCCCTAAGTCTATAGTGCTCAAATCTATTGCTATTATAGCGTATTTAAAAATAAATTTATATATTAATTTTAACTCCCTGATTGGGATAAACTTAAAAAAAACCGAACGAAAACCTTTTTGTATCCCGCTTTAAATCAGCGATTTACCCCCTCTATACTAGGAATTTACCGTCTATCTTTTTTTAAGGGCTTCCCCAGAAACCTTGACCTGAAAAACAAGTAAATATATTTATAAATTAAGCGGAGAACACTGAAAATATGAAAAAAAAGGCCAAAAAGACCGATTTACAGAAAAAAAATTGTCTAAAAAAAAGAAACTTGGAGGTGAGTTTTATGTACAAACAATTGATTGCGTCCACCCCTGATTAAGATCTATGATGCTTTTAGATTTAAAATTTTAACGAAAAAATCTTAAAAGACCGATTTACAGAAAAAAAGCTAATAAAAGGTATCGATAAGCTCCGGTGTGCTGATTTTAGCGGGTTCTATGGGAGACTAGAAGCCCCAGGAGATCCCTATTGCACCGTACTGTAAATGTTGTTTGAAGAATTGCCCTTCGCTATTCCCATTATGATACTGAGCATAAATACGCACTTTGCGACCGACGCCGTGTAGCTTACTCCACTCATAACCCACAAGGGCATTCACACTGAACCTCCAATCGGTACATTGCCAATTTTGGACGTCAACAGCTATGAAGGGGCAGCCAAAAAGTCGATGATAGTTAATTCTTTTACCAAACCATCGCCCTTCAAATCCATATTCGACATAAAAATTGCCCATCGGAAAGGAGTTGTCTTGATGCACAATCCAGCCAGGTCCTGCATAGACTCTAAGACCTTCACTCACCTGATAGGCTGACATGAATTCCAAAACTTCAAAACTCGGATTTTCGCGCCAAACAGGTTGACCTGCATATAGAAGGTTACAAATGTATTCGTCACCTAAGTGGGTAGAGATATGGTAGAATGTCAAACGAAAAGACCACCGACCAAAAGCCAAGGAGATGGGAAGTGCTGCTAGGTAGTCGCTATTATCTAAGCGAGCCCATTCATTTCCTCTACCATTTGGGGCATCCATATTGAAAACAGTCCAGACGCAAGCAGCAAAATCGATTTGCAAATCGGCATTCCAAGATCCGATATTACTAAATCTATAGATAGGAAAAAAATCGCCTAAGGAGACTGCAACGGTATCTTTAGCGAGAAAATCACTTCCAAATCTGTACGCTAAAGAGTAATTTGGCGTACGGGGGTTTGCAATAAGGGGTTGAAAAAGTACCGTCGACTCAGGAAACCAGATTCCAGAGACACGCTCTCTGCCAGCTCTTGACTCGATATCGGCAACGCCGGGCTCGGGAAAAGGCCCCTCAACAGCCTCAACCGACTCTATATCGGGAAGATCTCTCACAAAAGAGACTAAAGCCTCACGCGTAATATAACTATTAGGCATGTTGTAGAGATAGACTTTGCGGTCTTTCACCAAGACAAGGATTTCTAGCTCATAATAATGGGTATCAATCAGAGCTTGAATATACCCCTCCAGGTAGGTATCCTCCGCCTTAGAGAGCTGTCCCGGAGGTATGTTATCCGAACGGGAAAGAAAATTCTGATTCTTCCCATCCTTAAACCCTGCAACATACAATTTATCAGAAAGCGAACTTGAGAAAAGGCAAAAAGGGATTAACCACAAAATCCAATACATGCCCCTCCTATGCCAAATTCCCCGACATATGGCAAGAAGAAACAAAGAACCAAACAAAAATTGATCTACCTAAAATATTGATAAATCATTTTAACCACATTTTTATAAATAAAAACACAAACCACCTGTGCTTTAAAGATAAGTGCAGATTCTCTCTTTTCGAGAAAATTGGTGTTTGCTATAGTGTTGATTGATTGGTTTTTTGACCAAAAATTGGATCTAAAAACTAGGGTACAGCTCCTATTTTTTTAGACCTAATCTTTTTAGGGGACCATAGCTCAGTTGGTCAGAGCAGGCGACTCATAATCGCTTGGTCGCAGGTTCAAGTCCTGCTGGTCCCACTTTTTTCCTCTCAAAATTAACAAAAATTCTAATAAATCAAAACGGTTCAATCTATTCCTAGGTAGCCTTATTTAAAGCGAGAATCTATGATTTTTAGGCTAATGGACGCGCTATTAACCTTCTGTAGCACCATATCCACCAAGTATCTTAATATTTGTTTTTTTTAATTTTTTTTCTTTGTATCGAGTTTTTTCGTCTTTTTTTTCATGTTCTCTTTTTTCTCCTTATAATTAATAAATATATTTATTATATTTACCAGTCAAGGTTTTGTTAGAACCATTCGCCTGAGAGGATGGTACATACTCAATTTTAGGGAGATAGGTTGGAATTAGGGCTAGGATGCAAATTGTCAGCCTAGGCTAAACCCTGTGGTGATTTGGGTTTAAAGAACAGGAGCGCTAAGGTAACTGGGGAAAAGATCTAGATTTACCTTTTCGGATTTTGATCTTGGCGTGAAAGGAAATGAACAGGGAGTTTCCTA
>RGXB01000004.1 GCA_010029555.1 bacterium | reverse complement strand
CAGCGCCTCTTCACCCGAATCGGGTTGCGAGATGAGAAGATCGTCCAGTTTTACTCCAATCTTAGCGGCATAGGAGGGATCGAGCGCGTGCTCGGCATCGATATAGGCTGCTGTCCCCCCCATTTTTTGGCAGTTAGCCACAATATGGGTAGCTAAGGTAGACTTACCTGAAGATTCAGGACCGTAGATTTCAACGATACGACCTCTAGGCACACCCCCGATACCAAGGGCTATATCTAAAGCGACAGAACCTGTCGGGATGGTTTGAATTTGGCGTTGTGCCGAGTGTTTTCCAAGGGACATGATGGACCCTTCACCGAACTGTTTTTCGATGTGCTGTCTAGCTAATTCAAGCGCTTTTTTACGCCCTTCATTTTGCGGTATAGACATAAATGACTCCCTATTGAATAAAGGAGAATTATACGGGATTTACCTAAGGATAGCAAGTCATGCAGCCTGTTTATATAGGGATGGATATTGGAGGAACACATATTCGAGTTCTAAAAAATCAGACAAGAACAGTATTAAAAACGGCCGATTTTCAGGATTTTATGGATGTAATCGATCTATTGGTGCAGCCCTCGATCCCGACACACATTGTCTGTGCATTGGCCGGACCTATCGATCATGAGGGGGGGGTATCTCCACCTAATATAAAAAAATGGGGAAGGGTTGATCCCAAAAAGATAGAAAAAAAGTTTCCTCAGGTGAAAATCCGATTCATCAACGATTTGGTAGCCCATGCCCATGGATTAGAGCATGCGGAGCAAAAAGATCTCCACCTTTTGAAGAAAGGCTCTATGCCCGATGGAAAAAAAATTCTCCTTATTGCGCCGGGGACAGGTCTTGGTGTTGCCTTCAAAGATCATGCGCACGTATATCCATCCGAAGCGGGACATATCGATTGCCCAGCTTATGGGCAGGAGGGGGAAAAAGTGTACCAGAATATGTTAAAAAAATATGGGCATGTCTCTTATGAAAGGATTGTATCCGGTCCAGGTTTAGAGGAGATAAATCAGATCTTGAATACGAAAGGTGTGCAACCCCTGTTTACCCAAAATCTGGCGAGATTTATAGCAAACATGACCGTTACTTTTTTGCCCGAGACAATCTTTTTAGGCGGGGGCATACTCATGCATCGCCTTGAGGAGATCGATAGAGCCCTTTTTAATGAGGCACTTTTAGATCAAGGGCGTTTTAAAGAGCTTGTTAACCGCCCGAATATCTATGTAGTTTTAGACGAGTTCACCGCTTTAAAGGGGGCGTATTCCTTGGTGCACCCCAAATAAAGCCGATTTTGAAGAGAAAAAAAAGAAAGATTTTTCCTGTTTTGCTAAAAAAAGGTTTAGAAAAAAAAGGCAAAAACGTATACCTGATAATCACGATAAGTTTTTCACTCTTATAGATTTAGATGGGTATAAAGATGAGTATAAAAAAATTAGGACTCCTATTTGGATTAGTAGGGGTGTTCAGTGGAGTTTTTGCTGGAGACGATAACTCCTGCAAAAAAGATGGTAAAGACAAAAAGATGCAGGATTGCTCAAGCCTTTGTTTTGCCGGACCACATTTGGACGAGGATAATGCTATCAATGTAATGGGTGCTGCGATTTATGGAGTGGCAAATGCTCAAGCAACTGAGGTAGCCCTCTATACAACTAGCCGTACTAACGCAAATTTTCCGGAAGGTGGACAAGGGATCAACCCTTATGAAAACCCGGCTTGGGGATTCAAAGTGGGGTTAGGATACAGAGCAACCCATGATGATTGGCAAATTCAGGGGCGTTATACCTGGTTTAAATCTACCTACAACGGATCCTATGATACCGCATATGGTGGAGGCTATTTTCCCTCTTTTTACGCAAATTCTGCTGTAGATACTAACCCGGCTAACGTATTTGGGACCGTTACTTTGTATAACAACGTACAATACGGTACATATACCCTTTTACAGGCTTTGAATGTTTACCTTTTTAGACCAACACTTGTAACAGCGCTGTTGGAAATTTCCCCCTATTTTGGTGTAGACTATATCAATACAACACGTCGTCAAGTGGTCGTTTTCACTAACGATATCAACGCAAGCAATGCCTATGCAAACGGGGGCTTTTTTAGAACATACGATAAAAACCAAACCTGGGGCGTTGGCCCTATGGCGGGTGTAAGCTCTAATTGGTATCTAGGTTATGATGTGGGTATCTACGCTGATGGCTATTTTGGTGTAACCTACGGAAATGCCCGTTCTTTCTCTCAAAGTTTTGCGCTAAGATCAACTGGAGCCAATCCGGCTTCCAGTTCGCAAATCGCAAACTCACTATATCAATATGCCCCACACATGAATGTCCAATTAGGGTTTAATTGGAGTCATACATTTGACAATGAGAGGGCAGCAGCGAGCTTTAAAGCTGGTTATGAGTCTCAGTACTTTTTCCAAGTCAATAAAACGCTTTTTAACAGTGTTGGATACTTTGCAACCAATGGCGCAGGTATTGGTTTACAAAACCTCGTCCTTCAAGTGCAGGTCGATTTCTAAAGTTAAAGGCTAGGAAATTCTCTAGAAAAGCCCCTAAAACTAGGGGCTTTTTTTATTTAACTACTTATTGATACGATAAAATTTCTAATTGGTTAAACAGGAATCGGTTAAATAGAAAGGGATCAGAAAAGTTTTTTAAAAAAATGTTTCAAAAAAAAGTTTTTTCCTTTAAAAAAGAAAAAACTAACAAGGTACTTTTTTGTACAACAACTCTATTCGAGGTAAAGGATGAACTTACGTTATTTGAAGCAACTCCCTATATGGATAACAACTTTAGGGCTATTTGCAGGGACAAGCGATCGAAAAACAGCCATGCAAGAGTATAATCCTGCGGATTGCGCAGACCTTTGCTGGAGGGCCACGGGTCTTGAATGCGAAGAATCTTGGGATATCAACGCAGGAGCTATCTATTTTCAAGCTAGAGCGCAGGGGGTAGATATTGCTGTAATAACTCAGGATCGTAACAATTCTTTGTTTCCTGTAAATGGTATCGGTGTACAACCTGAAGAATCTCTTTGGTGGGGATTCAAGATCGGGGGAGGCTATAAATTATTTAGACAAGACTGGAGATTGACTCTAGACTACACCTTTTTTAACTCGGTGACGAATTCAGAATTATCAACAAGCTACGGTTCAGCGTTTATCCCTTCTATATACAATAACCAGTTCATTGGGGTGGGAATTCAACAAAACTTTCAGCTTTTTAACAACTTAGAGGTGGGGACACGAAACGTCATCAACAATGTCCAGCTATGTGCAACAAGGCCCACCTATATTGACAAAAGGGTAGAGCTTTCCCCATTTTACGGACTAGATTTCTCCTTTTTAACCAGAAGGACCGTAAGCGTTTTCTCTAACGACTTCATACCAGGGGTAACGTATCAAAGATATCCTACATCAGGTGGTGGATTTTATCAAACATACCAAAAATGGAGCTGGTGGGGTATTGGTCCTTGTGTTGGGCTAGCCACTAAATGGTTTTTAGACTACGATATCAGCGTCTACGGAGATGTTTACGGATCGGTAAATTATGGATCTAGCCGTTGTAGAGTCTCCTCTTTTTCTAGACCGGCATTGAGCTTGGCTTTTGCTTCACAAACAGCATCTTCTGCAGGATTTTCTGTACCACAAGAGGCGGTAATTGATAATACACTTTTTCAATTTGCTCCGGAATTTTCCTACCAATTGGGCTTTAACTGGTCTAAATTGACTGAAGAAAAAGATCTTCTTCTCCAATTTAATCTTGGGTATGAGGCTACATACTTTTTTAATATTATTAAAACTGTTTCTCCTCAATTAGGTTACAAAATTGAAGATGGGGCAGGACTAGGAATCCAGGGCTTGGTACTTCAAGCTTTCTTAGATTTTTAAACACTATTAAAAATTATTAAAATAAGCGGGTCATAAATAAGTGGCCCGTTTTTTTTAGAGAAAATGGAAGAAATAAAAGAAAAATTCGGCTTTTTTAAAAAAACAGTTTTAAAAATTCTTAATTTTTCTTATAGGGGGTTTAAAAACTAAGCCATTGCTTTACCTTTTTAACCCATGAGAGGAAAAATGAAAAAATATAGCCTTAACAAAATACCGATGATCCTAGCATCATTGGGTCTTTTTGCTGGCATCCAAGCAGAAGATACAACCCTAGACAAGATACCCGCAGACTGTTCAAGTCTGTGTGCAGATAAACCTAATTTTGATTGCTCGAAAGATTTCGAGATCCTGGGTGCTGCAGTCTATGAGCAGGTACGTGTCCAAGGGGGAGAGCCTGCATTTATAAGTTATGATAGAAACCAGACGTTATTTCCTGTAAACGGTTTTGGTGTCCAACAACCAGAATTTGGTTCTTGGGGATTCAAATTGGGCGCAGCCTATAATGGGTGGTCGGATGATTGGAGAACAGGAGTGAAATATTTTTATTTCCAAGCGATCTCTGATTCTCTAGTACAAAATGCGTACGGATCTGTTTTCATCCCTTCAGTGTATGCGAACCAGTTTATTGATAACAACACCGAGCTAACTGCTACCGGTTTTGCTAACTTGCAGCTAGGGAATAAAACAACAATAAATGATATTAAGTTTTTTCTAGGAAGACCTACCCTAATTACAGGTAGAGTATCAGTTGAAACTTACAGTACAGTTGAAGTAACGATCCTCTCCAGAAGACAAATACAGTTTTATACAAATGATGTAATTGCAGGCTTTACCCCTATTGCAACTACCGCCCAAAGGTATTCTACAACTATTGGTGGATACTTTCAAAACTATCAAAAATATACTTGGTGGGGTGTAGGACCGGGCGTAGGTGCAAGAGCAAACTATATGCTTGGGAAAGGTGTAAGCGTTTACGCTGATGGATCAGGTTCATTGAAATATGGAATGATCTCTACAAGAACTTCAACACTATCGTCACCAAAATTGGATCCGGCAGGTAACGAAGCTTTAATATTGAGCAACCTTTATCAGTTCTCACCAGGATTAGATTTTGAGTTAGGCTTTTCATGGTCTTATAGTTTTGATGAAGATCAAACAAGAGTTAAATTCAATATTGCTTATGAAAGCGGATTTTATTTCTTCTCTATGAGAACACCGGTTCCTGATATCAATACTAGAGCTGAAAACGGTGCTGGATTAGGCCTGCAAGGGCTAGTCTTGGAGGCAGCAATAGAATTCTAGTAAACTCTTAGAAATTTTTACAAAAAAATGGAGATCGTTTTGGTCTCCATTTTTTATTTAAATAAATTAAAAAAAATTTTTTCAAAAAAAACTATTTACAATTCTTTTTTTTTAGATTATAGGTAGATTAAAAAATAAAGCCGTTGCTTAACCATTAACCTTTTTGAGGTAAACAATGAACATCCGTAGTGTTCTTCATCTGCCACTCATCGTAGCAAGTCTAGGATTGATGGCCGGAAATTACAATGAGAATAAACAGGGGCAAGATTGCACTCCCTTATGTTATGCAGGTCCAGTACTTGATTGCGATAGCAATTTTGATGTATTTGGAGGTGCAATTTATGAGGTGGTGGCTACTCAGGGATCTGAAATCGCCGCTCAAGTAGATAGAGTAGGTATTACATTTCCAGCAAACGGATCTATGATCCAGCAAACAGAAACGCCCTCTTGGGGTTTCAAAGTCGGTCTAGGCTATAAAAATTGGATAGATAATTGGAGATCCTTTGCACGCTACACCTGGTTTAAAGCCATAAGCAACTTGAACTACCAGGCTTCTGTTGGTCAACTATATCAGCCCTCTACTTACGCTAACCAGTACGTAGAGAACCTGACGCTCCCACAAACATTTGGATTTTTGAATCTACAAGCAGGTAACTATACTCTTCTCAATAATTTGGAAGTAGCTATCGGAAGACCGACTCTGGTCACAGAAAGCCTAGAGTTGACAACATCCTATGGTGTTACAGCTACCTGGCTCACAAGAAGACAGATTGCTGTTTTTACCAATAACACCGTAGGTACCGGCGCAGCGACGGATTTATATGCTACAGCTGGTGGCGGATTTTTTCAAAACTACCAAAAATATACGTGGTGGGGTGTAGGACCTATGGTTAACCTCCGCTCAGTTTTTTATCTTGGTAGTGGCGTGGGAATTTATGCTGATACTTATATAGCGCTCACTTATGGGGTATCAGATGTCCGTACATCTACATTTGCAAAAAGAAACGTCAATACAGTTTCAGCACCTCTTTATAGCAATGTTGAGGCCGTACTGCAAAACAAGATGTTCCAATTTTCTCCAGAGTATAATTTTCAACTAGGATTCAATTGGTCGCAAACGTACAAAGAAGACTCGATAAAAGCCTCTTTTATGATCGGGTATGAGACAGCCTATTACCAACAGGTAATAAAAACATTAACAAATGAAATCGCCTACAGAAACGAAAACTCAGCAGGATTAGGAATCCAGGGTTTAGTAATCACGGCGATGCTGGATTTCTAATACAAAGAGAAGAACACGTAGAAAAAAGGCCGGTAATCCCGGCCTTTTTTATTTAATTGCAATAGTTGGTTCTTTAAAAAAACGTATTCAAAAAAAAGCTATTGCATCTCTTTATATTACTTGCTGTAATTAAAAAATTATTTGCATGAGAAAACACAAAATGAAAATATTTTTTTAATTTTCTATTTTAAAAAATTCTCCTTTCAGGTATGAGAAGAGTTAATAGGAAAAAAAGCCGTTTGATGAATATCTAACCTTTAAGAGGAAAAGATGAAAACTTACTTTAGTCAATATCTTCCTGCAATTGTAGTTTCACTGGCGGTTGCCTCTGGAATACAAGCGGAAGAAAATAGATCTGCGGATGGAAAAAGTCCAGTTTGTGCAGATATGTGCTACGCTGGACCCGTTCTCGATTGTAACGATAACTGGCAAGTTATGGGAGCCGCTGTTTACGAGCAAGTGCGCGTGCAGGGGGGCGATATTGCATTACTACAAGATGCTGGTGCAAGATCAAATACAGCGTTAGGGATAAATTTCCCACAAAATGCTACTACGATACAGTTTCCCGAAGATCTCTCTTGGGGATTTAAAATCGGTGTAGGTTATAGAGATTTGATTAGTGATTGGACAGCCCAAATTCGCTATAACTATTTTAAATCTGTAACGAACGGTTCATTGGAGTCGGGATATAACTTTGGTTTTGCGCCCTCTTATTACGTAAATCGCGCCATATTTAGCATTTACTCACCTACTGGACCTTCTAATAGTTATACAACTAATAATGCTTCATCAGTTCCTCTTACAACTTCACCATTAAGTAATGCTCAGAATTCGACTGTTCTTTTCCAAAATATGGAGATGGGGACATCCAGCATAGTCAACAACTTTAATGTGACTTTAGAGAGGCCTTCTTTAGTAACTCAAAACCTAGAAGTAACACCTTTTTATGGTGTGAACACAACTATTATTACCCGTCGTCAGCTTGCGGTGTTTACAAACGATTATTCTCCCACTGGATCTACACAACAAGCTTTGAACTTTTATCCTTCAGCGCTTGGTGCTTTTTTCCAAAACTACCAAAAATACACATGGTGGGGTGTGGGTCCATTAGCTGGGGTACACACAAGTTTCAAAATGGGTGATATGTTTGCCCTTTATGGCGATGCATTTGGATCATTGACCTATGGACAGTGCTCCTCAAGAGCAAGTACTTTTTCCAAAAGGGTTTCACAACAAGGAAGTTTAACCGGTGCTCTCTTTTCCCCTTACACTCCTGTAGAGGCTGTGATGGAGCAAAGGATGTTCCAATTCTCTCCTGAAGTAAATTTCCAAGTGGGAATCCGCTTCGAGGACAGATTTGATAACGATTCTAAACAAGTGCGAGTAAACATTGGTTACGAAGCAGCTTACTACTTCTTAGTAATGAAAACTGTAGTTAATGATACTCTTACGTATCAAACCGCAGATGGAGCAGGTTTAGGATTGCAAGGGCTTGTGCTTCAAGCACAACTCGATTTTTAAGCACTCAAGATCCAGCAGTGTTTCAACAAAAAGGTGCCTACGGGCACCTTTTTTTTTGAAAAAAAAGATCGGTTAAATGGAACTGGCTTTTGTTGCTTAATCCGAAAAAGAAAAATTGTTTTTTTTGGGCAAATTTTAAACTATTTTTTGGGGAAATATCCTCATCATAAAGCCACAGATTTTTAAATTTTGAGGGGTAAAGATTATCGGTATAGGGAAAATCGTTTTTATATTTCGAAAAAATGCAGGAGAGAACATGTTCTTCCGGAAAAACACTTAAGAAAGGCAGACCGCTTTCACAACATTTATAATAGCTATTTACCACTTGAACCGTGGGAGCAAAGGAGAAATCCAATCCAAAAATGGGGGTTGTAATACGGTATTGAATGAGGGGGTTCAAATCTGTCAATTCGGTGAGTTTCTCCAGAGCAGGGGAAAGAAAATTTGCCCTCACCATCACTTTATCTTTTATTAAAAAGGCGTGATGCTTTTTGATCACATCAAAAATAGGATCAATCGAGCGTATCGGGATTAATCGGGAGTCAACCCAAAGAACATGACTAAAACCCAGTTTAGCTGCCTCAAGCATTAAAAATATCTTGAAGCTATAGGGAACAGCAGCATAACGGATCTCTTTGCCTGTAGGGTTGGGAAATCCCCCTATTCTATAGAAGAAGTAACCGTTAAACCCAAGCGCCTCAAGATTTTTGATGGATTGTTGAATGAGCTCGGGATTCCTTAAATTTGAGCCGTCCACAGTCGTTACAACGCAGCAAGATGAGCCTTTATTAATCTTGATGAGACATTTTGCCAGATTGTCGGCAGAAAACTTTTGATCGACCCCTCGAAACACTCTTTTCGATAGATGAGTTTTTACCTCTTCCAACTCTTTTTGTGTTAACTCAAAATTCTTTTTTTCTTCTCTAAACAAGGATTCTATACATGTAGAAATATTTGCTTTTTGTATATTTTCCTCAAGCTGTTTGTAGTACTTGTTCTCTTCAGCAAACTCATCAGGAACTTCAAAAAGAAAAGGATTTATGCCTAGGGAAAAAAATAGATACATGGGGGTGAAGTAAAAAGACATAATAATTAATCCTCTGATGGGGTAGCGCTATTAGCTCCCTCGTTCGAAATACCAAAAAAATAGTAATTTTTGCTTTTGGAAAATACCGCTAATTTTTGATCCATTTTGGCATTTGGGGAGTATAAATAGAGCTTTTTCCAAATTTCAGGGTACAACTCGTTCAAAAAGGTCGCGCGAGAAAAATGCTTTTCTATGAGGGCTGAAAGTACTATCTCCTCTGGATAACAAGATAAAAAAGGGGTGCCCAGTTGGGATGCGGTATAAAATCCATCAATCAGATTTTCTACTTCTTTCAGCTGCATATTAAGGCCAAATACCGGTGTGGCTAATGCGCGATTTTTCTCATAAGAGGTTTTTGTAAGGGCAACTATAGCCTTTTGGGCCACAAGAAAAATATTGTTTTTTCCCATGGTGTGCGTGCTATTAAAAAGCCCTCCTGAGTCCCGAATGATTGAGAAAAGGGGGGTGATATTTTTCAGTGCAACCAATCGAGCATCTACCCAAAGAATAGTTTGAAATCCTAGTTGTTTTGCCTCTTCCATTAAAAAAATTTTAAAGGCATAAGGGGTAGCACTCAAATTGAGCTCGAACCCTCTAGGGGTCGGATATCCCCCTATTCTGTAATAAAGATATCCATCAAATCCTGTTTTCTCCAAAGAGTTCTTGAGGCGTTCAAGAAGTCCTTTAGGCCTCCTTTTTCCAAAGCCTACACAACTAACAACAAGATTACTCCCCCCACGATTGATTTTGATGAGGTTTTTAGAGGGTTGTTCTAGCTTCAACGGATCGGAAAGACGCATCCTTAAAGCAATCCCCATCCTTTCAAGAACAGACTGGTAAAATAGACGGAAAAAGTCCTCCTCATGAATTCCGCAAAGACCTCTTTCATGATTGTAAACCTCTTTAAGGCGGTTTTCCAATAGATGAGAATCAAGCATCTGATCGATATTTTGAAAATCTTCATTTGTTGGCTCTTTTTTTGGTGGATACTCTAAATAAAAAGGGGAAAGAGCGAGAAAAAATGGGGTTAGAATTTTTGTATAGGAGAATATTTCAAGAAAAAATTTCATTTGTAATTTCAGGAATTTTAAGCAAAAATACTCTACATGAAAATCTTTGTGATTAGAATTGGTTTCTTTTTTTTATTTTGGACATGCAGTCTTAACGCAAAAGCACCCGATAGCTGGGGCAAAACCCATTACATTTGGAATTTAGGTTTGAGGCAAGAATGTGATGTGGGGGTAGACTGTGAGCCAAATGAGTATTTCTCATCGAGTGAGTTTCTCTATAAAAAAGAAAACTATCAGAGGATTAAAGATGGGGATATTGTTTGGATAAGACCCCCCTTTTTAAAACCTTTCTACAACGACTTTATAGAAAACTTAGACAAAGAAATTGTTCTTGTAATTTGTGATGGGGATGAGTCTTTTCCGAAAAATTGTGGCTTGAGCCCAACAGAGCTGGAGAATCTTTTAGCGTCTCCCTATGTGCTGCATGTGTTTACGCAAAATTTTGACTATAAAGGTCCTTCCAAAAAAGTCTCCCCAATTCCTATAGGGATAGATTTTCATTCGGTTGCTTTCAAAGGGGGTTACTGGGGAATGACAGGCTCTCCCGAACATCAAGAGCAGGTTCTAGAAAAGATCCTCCAAACTTCATGTCCTACAAGAAATAGAAAAAAAAGAGCTTTCGTCGACTTTCAGCATAGCGAATCGATGCGTGCTAGTTTCGCAAGATATAAAGAGTTTGGGGAAGATAGAGCCAGTATATTTGAAAAAATTAAGAACAGCGGTGTAGTAGACAGCTCGTCAAGATACCCTCGAGAGGCGCTATGGAGAAAAAAAAGCGAGTATGCTTTTTCCATAAGTCCTTGGGGAAATGGATTAGATTGTCATAGAACATGGGAAGATCTAGTGTTAGGTTGTATCGTGATTGTTAAAACCTCCTCTTTGGATCCCCTCTACGAGGGTTTACCCGTTGTTATAGTGAAAGACTGGGATGAAATTCACGAGGAAAATTTGAATAAATGGTTTCAAATCTATCAAGACGCGTCTGAAAATGGGAATTTTAGAGAAAAATTAACCCACAAATACTGGATGAAAAAAATCGTTGCAAAAACGAAATTTATAAATACCTTTTCATAAAAAAGAGAAAAACAAACCTCCTGGGAGTACTATAGAAACTATTTTACCCTTTTTTTTCAAAAAATGTTTCCTCTAATTGGGATCTTTTGTAAATAGAAGTTAAGTGTAAAAAATACTGTTTTAAATTCTATAGGATTTACCATGAACAGAAAAATATCAAGTTGTTTACCGGTGCTGTTCGTGACAGCCGGTCTATTTGGGGCAGCAGGCAACAGCTCCAGTAATACAAAGGAGGTGATCCAAGATTGCGCTCCCTTATGTTACGCAAGCCCAATTTTTGAATGTGAATCGCCTTGGGAGGTTTACGGAGGGGCGATTTACCAGCAGTTTAGAACCCAATCGCAAGAAATTGCTGTTCTCACTCAAGACACAGCTCAACAACCATACAACCAGAGTAACGCAACCGGTTACTATCCTGCTCCCTCCTATCCTTTGAATGGCACAGGGATAGAAAATATGGAAGATTTTGGTTGGGGTGCAAGAATAGGATTTGGTTACAGAACTTGGTACGATGACTGGAAGGTCAATCTCCGCTACACGTACTTAAAAATTACAACCAATTATCCCTCTCCAAACCTATCCTACGGGATGGGTTATAACCCCTCAGGATACGCAAACCAAATAATAAATGGGCAAATCTTACTTCAAAGTCCATACCAACCATCTGGAGGACAGGTCTCCCAAAGATCCCTTTTTAGAAACTTGGATTATGGTGTCAGCACGATTTTTAATGATGTGAACATCTCTATTTCTCGCCCCACAAAGATCAGTAAAGATTTGGAAATAACCACCTACTTGGGATTTGATGTTTCTTTTTTTACTAGACGAGCAAACCCTGTATTCACAAATGCTTTTGATGGTGGTTACGCCTTATCGCAGGGACTTTTCTTTCAGAACTATCAAAAAATCTCCTGGTGGGGAGTGGGGCCGATGATTGGTCTTCATTCAAGTTGGTATCTGGCCTATGATTGGAGTTTTTATGGAGACGCTTTTACTTCTCTTGAGTATGGACTCTCTTCGTCAAGAACATCTACCTTCTCTAGGACTAACCTGCAGACCACAACAAGAGAGGCAACGCTCCAAAGCTTTCTTTATCAATACAGCCCAAACTACCATTTTGCTTTAGGGTTTTCTTGGATGAAAATTTTAGAAGAATTTGACACAAAAATCACTTTCAACATTGGTTATGAGACTACATATTTTAGTCAGGTGATCAAACCTCTTATCCCTGAATTGAACTACAAAACAACAAATGGCGCAGGTCTAGGTTTACAAGGTCTTGTGTTACAAGGTACAGTGGATTTCTAATCAACTAAAACGTTTAACAAAGAAGATTCCGGCTCATAAGGCCGGAATTTTTTTTTGATAAAATATTAAAAACTAATGCTGAAGAAATGGCTGAAAGAGCATTTTGAGCACTTTTTCAAACATAAACCTTTTTTTTAAAAAACGGTTTTTGTAAATGGAAGATAACAGATAAAGCCGTATTAAAAGCTAAAACCCTTTCAAAGGTGAGTCATGAGTCTTAATAAAATGAGAATTCTTCCGATGGTTGTCGCATCGGCAGGTCTTTTTGCCGCCAGTGCGCCAAATCAAAAAAAGATCGATAAAAATGAAGTAAGAGATTGCAGTTATCTCTGTGTTCCCAGTCCTATGCAAGAGTGCGATGCGCCGTGGGATCTTACGGCAGCCGCCACCTATCAACAAGTGCGCGTGCAAGGTGCAGATCAGGCGCTAATACAAAACGATCGATTAAACTTTTTTTTCCCTTCAGGCGGGCTTGGAGTGCAGACTTACGATGATTTTGCCTGGGGTTTTCAAGTGGGTGCGGGCTATACCGACTATGAAAGAAGCTGGAGATTTTCTGTAGATTATAACTACTTTAAAGCTATTTTCAATAAGCCTCTAGATCTGTCTTACGGTCAAGCCTTTGTCCCTTCTGCTTACGCTAACGTTGTTTTGGATAGCAACATCGGAGCTTTGGGTTTTAATAACCTCCAATTAGGAAACTATACCCTTTTCAACAATGTGGATTTGACGGTACAAAGACCTAGTATGATCACACCGAATCTAGAATTTACCACACAGTTTGGGTTTGATGTACAATTCTTACAAAGACGACAGCTTTCTGTCTTTACAAATGGTGTGACCGATACTACCACTGTGGGATTTATCTCTTCTTTAGGCGGTTTTTTTCAAAACTACCAAAAATATACCTGGTGGGGCGTAGGACCTGAGGTTGGATTCCATTCGAATTGGAACTTGGGATCGAACTTCTATTTCTTTTTCGATGGAAAAGGTTCCCTCGCTTATGGTCTATCCTGTATGAGAGCAGCGACTTTTGCTAAAAGGGTTCTCACTGCTCCACTCCTGACTTATGATCAACGTGAGGCTGCTGTGCAGAACTACATGTATCAGTGGTCACCGGCAATGAAATATCTTTTGGGTATATCCTGGTCAAAAGTAATGGATTCAAGCGAATCCAGGCTTACCATGAGACTTGCCTACTCCTCTCAGTACTTTTTCTATCTAATGAGATCGGTGCATCCAGAGGGGTACTATCGCTCTGAAAACGGTGCTGGTTTCGGATTGCAAGGGCTTATTTTGAGCGCTTCGATCGACTTCTAAAAAGAGAAATAATCTTAAGGTTATTGAAAACAAAGGACCCTTTTTTAAGGGTCTTTTCCTTTTAAAACGGCTTGAGAAGACTGCTTAGATTCTGTTTTTTTGTTTTTCAAATATTTTATTGAACATAAAAGGTTGAATCTCTAGAAGAGGGTGTTATGGTCAAAAACACTCCCTATCTATTTGGAGGTGCCCTCACGATTAGTTCCATCGTTTGTCTCTCTTTTATAACCCCTTTAAAGGAGGTTTTTTTTAAAGATCATCATCTAATTTTAGCCCAAAACGGTTCTAAAAGCTCTTTAGAGAATCGAGATGGAATTGAACCTTGTACTGAGGGGAAATATCTAGCTTACGCAGCCCCCCTGGTAGGGTGCACCTATTCGTATGACTTGTCTTGTGCAGCTACTTATCAAATCTCCTCAGTCCAAGGAGTCGATATTGCCTGTATTACTAACGATCGCACTAACGTTTATTACCCTGTTGGTGGATTAGGTACACAACCCCCCGAAATTCTCGCGTGGGGATTTAAAGTGCAATTGGGGCATAAATTAGAACAAACCGACTGGGTAGTGCGTACTGAGTACAATTATTATAAAGCTGTAGCCAATTCAGGGACAAGAGTGCCTTACGGCCAGGGATTTTCCCCGTCAGCGTATGTAAATACTCAAGTGGATAAAAAACTTCCCGTATATACTATTTTTTCAAACCTTGATATGGGGACATCTACTTTTCTGAATAATTTTCGGCTGAACATATCACGTCCCAGCAGGATCACCCCCCATTTGGAATACACAACCCAACTAGGTTTCGAAGCGAATTTTTTCCAAAGAAGACAACTTAGTGTATTTTCCAACGCTGTCGGTGATACAACGACAGGGTATGTTTCTAATCTCGGAGGGTTTTTTCAAAATTATCAAAAATTCTCCTGGTGGGGATTGGGACCAAGTATAGGTTTAACCTCACGTTGGGATCTGGGGAGTTATTTTTATTTTCTTGCTAATGGGTATGGTGCAATCACCTACGGAAATTCTTACTCTAGAACTGCAACCTTTAGCAAAAGAGTGATAGGAACCGCTACATTTGATGCACGCGAGGCTGCTGTTCAAAATGGGATGTCCCAGTTTGCCCCCTCAATGCGCTATCAAATAGGTTTAGAATATTGCTATTTGTCTCAAGGGAGCGAAAGTCAGGTTAATTTTCAAATTGCGTATGAGACGGCCTACTACTTTAATTTAATCCGTACGATCACCCCTGAAGGGGCGTTTCGAGGGGAAAATGGGGCAGGTTATGGACTACAGGGGTTGATTTTACAGGCCGGCATTACATTTTGATTCACTCTCAAAAGAACCTATTTTTTTAGATTCCGTATCCCCGTTTTCGAACGTGAGTGAGGAGAAATCAAAAGAGATTAGATGATGAAACATCTCTTCAAGAGTTTGTGAGCGATTCACAAGATCCCTAAGCTGTTTAGCTCCTTGTAAATCTCTTAGATACCAACAAGCGACTCGCCGTAGACTGAGTAGAGCTTTGCGCGGCGATTCGTAATGCACAATCTCTTGGTAATGTTCTAGTAGTGTATTTTTAATGAGCCACGGGGTTACCTGAAATTCTTTTTTTTCGTTCAGGGCTTCGACAATTTCTTGGTGAATCCAGGGTTTACCCATAGTCCCTCTTGCAACAAGAATCCCACTACAACCCCTATCCAGAAGATCTTTTGCCGATAGGGGGTCGAAAATATCTCCGTTTCCGATGATATGAATAGATTTTGCATGATTAACGGCCTCTTGAATAAGATCCCTATTAGAAAAACCTCTATAGCCCTGCTCACGGGTGCGTCCATGGATGGTCAATGCAGTTACACCTGCTGCTTCAGCAAGTTCAACCATTTTTAAATGGATTAGATTTTTTTCGTCCCATCCCACACGTATTTTCACTGTAACCGGAATCGCTACACTTTTGACCATCTCACCTAAAATTAGAAAAAGCTTATCTAAAGTCTTTAAAAGAGCCGATCCGCTACCGTCTTTGGTTACTTTGTCCACAGGGCAGCCACAGTTTAAATCAACGACATCGAAACCAAGATCTTCGACGATTTTAGCCGCTGTAGGTGCTATTTTGGGATCGGAACCGCACAGTTGCGCCCCGATAGGGTGCATCGAGGGGTCAAAATCCAAAAAACGGTAAGTCGAGGACTCCTTACGGACCAAAGCCTCCATTTTACACATCTCTGTAAACATCAGTCCCGGTTTGTACTTAGCGCTCATACGTCGAAAGGGGTAGTCCGAGCAACCTGCAAGGGGTGCATACCAGACATTTGAGGGGAGATGAAGTTTTTTTAGAGTTAGGGGTTTGATCATAAAAAATGCCTCAAAAAGGTTTGCAAACCTTGTAAAAGAAAGAGGGCAAAAAGGGGCGAGAGATCAAGAATCCCTCCGATAGGTGGTATCTGTTTTTTAAAAAAAAGGAGATAAGGGTCGGTGATTTTTTCTATCCAGGAGGCCAACGCGTACTTTCTGAGCTCAGGTAGCCACGAGAGAATGATTCGAAGCATAAGACAAAACCCGTAAAGAGTTAGTAAGGGGTCAATCCAAGAAAGCATATTGGTCCTTATCCTTTAATTGTGCTATTCTTTTTATTAAGAGAGCGGCCCCTAATCTTAAAAACGCAAGTCGACATTTTTTAGGAAGCTTCCTCAATAAACACCATCTAGAATAACCGATTATCGAAATCTATGAAAGCGATTGGGACATCTTTTTTTGGGGCAGAACCGCTGAGAGCCCTTTTGGCTAAGGAGGGCTTGAGTTTTACCGTTTATCAAAAAGAGAATTTAATAGTTCAGCAACAGCCGCTTAAAGCCCTTGCAATCGATTTTTTCGATACCAAGGTGCGTTTCTATCCTTTACCAAAAACAAAGAGCCATACGCAAAAAAAACTTCTATTTACAAGACTGTCGAGTGATTTGATGCTCGATCTAGACTTGTTAAAGGTTTCTTTTAAAAATGCACCATTGGGAGTCGAGGTACATTTAGTCGAAAAAAAATTGCTGGAGCCGTTAAAAAAAGAGTTTGACTTCATTACGAGCGCTGAGCAGGCCCTATTTCGCTACTTGCGCGATTTAAAAGGGGTAAAAGAATCTGCATTAGTCCTGGTGGATCGGGAAAAACAGACTTTATGCCTACACTATACCCCTAATCGTTGGGTGGCTTTTGCAACGGTGGACAACTGCCCTAAAAATCACGAGGCTATCCAAAAACATTGGGGTTTAGAAAAAGTTTTTTTTCTAGGCATAGATTCTTTAGAAAAAACAAAGGAGTGCCTGCCAAAAGAAACTCTACCGCTAGAGGCTCTTGCGATTGGAGCTGCAATCGAAGCTTTAGATACGGAGGGGGTATTTTTTCATGAGCCTTTAGAAAATGGGGATTTTCGAAAAGAGCTTTTAAAAAAGAGTAAAAATTTCTCTCTTCTTCTAAGCTTGATACTTGCCTCTTTGTGTATTTTTTTTGAAATTCATACACAATTCAAAAGCAAACAGATTGAGCGGGAAATTCTTGTGTATCAGCAGCTGGAGGATTTTCCAAAACAGCCCACAAAAAATCCGAAAAAAGTCAGCTTGCTGCTTAAAGAGCTGTGTAGTTCTTTAGAGCCGTTCGGACTTGAGCTAATCGAGTGCGAAGTACAACAGGAACTAATAGAAAAAAAACCCTATCTAGAGATGAGATTTCGTATCGATGGGGAGAGTCAACAAATGGAAAAATATGAGCAGTCGGTCAGAAAAATTTCCTCATCCATTTTTTCAAAAATGCAGCCTATACCTGAGGAAAAAAAGGGGGCTTTTAGCCTCAGAATTCCTATTTGAGAGAAAAAATTTTTTTTGGGTCCAATTTTTTGGATTCCCTCTTATCCCTATTTTAGCGGCCGTAGTATTTGTCCTAATATCCCGGATATCCTATGCAAGGTGGGAAAAATCTTTAGAAGAGAAGAAAGAAAGGCTTTATGGAGCTTTCTTGGAAAAGGGGCGCTACGAGGTTTTTTTCCAACAATATCCTCAAAAACAGAGCTTTGATCTAGAAAAAGCCCTCTCGTCGTTGACATTTCTTCTAAATCTAGAGAAGAAGGTAGAGGAGTTTCCCCTTTTAAAAAAAACCCCTTTTGTGGACAAAAAGATTTGGGATCAAAAAATTCTTTTCAAGAATGGTAAAACGAGAATGCAAAGCCCTTATATGTACATCGAAAAGAGTTTCGAGAAACCGGTTTTTATGGATCAAGAAGATCTGCTCGTTTTTTTAAAAAAAATTGAAGAGACCACTTCGGAGGGATTTTCCTCAATTGGTGCGGGGGAGTTGTTTTTTCGCTATTTCCATATGAAAAAAACGAAAAATCCCCTTGGGACATTTTATCTTGTAGATGCTAAAATTACCGAGAAAAGAGGGGCTTTATGAGATTTTTTGGGTGTATTCTTCTATTTTTTTTGGTTGGTTGTGCGCAAAAAAAACTGGCAAATGAACAAGCATTAGTCTCTATCCAGCTGATGGATAGAAATGGGGTGCAAGAGACGATATCGCAACCGGAGAGGTTGAAAAAGTTTGAAGGTGTCAATTTTTTAGAACCGCAACCTTACGAAAAGGTCACCTGTCACTATAAGCACAATGGGTTTTCCTCTTCTAAAGTGCTCTCTTACCATAAAAATGGGCAGATTATGCAATTTTTAGAGGTGGTCTCTTCCCGTGCAAAAGGGGCTTACAGAGAATTTTTTGAAAATGGAAGTTTAAAGCTGGAGGCAGAGGTCATTGAGGGGGTGGGAGACCTCTCTTACGTTGCTCAAGAGAGCTGGGTTTTTGACGGGGTATCCAAAGTCTACTACGAAAACGGAAATCTTAAGGCAACAGTATCGTACGCAAAGGGTGTTTTGGAGGGGAAAAGCACCTATTATCGTGACGAAGGGTCTATTTGGAAAACCACTCCATTTATTTCCGGTTTGATGGAAGGCGAAGAGCTCTACTTCTCCTCAGCGGGGGAATTGGTTGGATCTGTAACTTTTGTCCAGGGGCAAAAAGAGGGAAAATCTTGGTTTGGGCCCCAACTTGATGGATTGACAACCCATGAGGAATTTTCTAAAGGGAAGCTTTTGGAAGCAGAGTATCGAGCTATCGATGGGGAGCTTGTCTCTAGAGTGGCAGACGGGGAGGGGATAAGGACAATTTTTGAAAAAGGGAGGCTGTTTTCTACGGAAGAAATTTCGGGTGGCATTCCGCAGGGGAAAGTGAGTTTTTTCCACCCTAAAGGGGGGTTAGAGCATACCATAATGCAAAAAAATGGGGTGAAAGAGGGCGAGGAGTGCTTTTTTCATCCAAACAGCAAACTGAAATTGAGAATCATTTGGGAAAACGATCAGATTCACGGAGTTGTCCAGTCTTGGTACGAAGAGGGGATGGTTGAGAGCGAAAGGATGTATGCCGGAAATAAAAAAGAGGGGACAGCCTTTGCCTGGTATAAAGACGGCTCACGGATGTTGATTGAAGAGTATGAAAACGACATTCTTTTGTCGGGACGCTACTATAAAAAAGGGGATCAAGAGCCCGTTTCCAGGGTAAAAGAGGGTGAGGGGATAGCCACTTTGTATGACGCGAGAGGAAACTTTTTAAAAAAGATTTCCTACAAAAAAGGGCTCCCTTCCCATGAATAAAGGGGAATTCAGAAAAAAAATTAGGGAGCTATTTCCTCATGATCCAAGGCTTACTGAAGATTTCGTAGAGCGAGTTTCCCCTTTTTTAATGGGGAATGTGCTGAGTTATCTTCCCCTTGAAAAGGAGTGTAATATTGCACAGCTGAATAAGATTTTATTGAGTCAAGGGCGCCTTTTTCTACCAGAAATTGATGGGGATCAGCTGCAGGTAGTAAAGGTGCTTGATCTAGAGCCTTTGAAAGAGAGTGCATGGAATACAGCCATATGTCACTCATCCATTCCAAAAACGGTAAATGAGATACAAACAGTCCTTGTCCCCTGTTTAGGGGTGGATCTCTCATTTCGTCGTCTAGGGAGAGGAAAAGGATATTATGATCGGTTTTTAAAACAGCTGAATCCTAAAGTAAGGCGCATATCGATTGTCTACAAAGAGCAGGTTTGTTTAAGTTTGCCTGAAGATGCTTGGGATGAAAAAGTCGATACGATTTTTGTCTTTTAAACAAAATTAGTACTCAATAAACGGCCTGGTATTTTGGTTAGGTTCTTCATTTTTGGGGTTTTGGATTTTACATCCTTTAGGACCTTGAGGGGATCCCATAGCATTAACAAAGGCGCCGCTCGGGACGTCAGGCCATGCTCCAAAAAGATCTCCGGTATCACAAAAAAAAGAGACCCGAAAAGGGGTTGTAGTCCAGTTGGGATTTTTTTCGAAGCCAGTGTACCCCAGCTCCCACACAAGCGTTACCTGTGGTCCTAGGTCTAAAGTCTCCAATCTTGTTCCATCCCAGGCATAAATGGTACAGTGAAGATCAAAAGCAGAATCATTAAAGAGTCTTAAAGTTTGGCTAAAAAGAGAAAAGCCAAAGAATAATGGGGCCCATTTCAACATATTTTGGATACTAAATCCGATTGTTTCGGTTGTCAATCTTCATCTGAAAAATAGGCCCCTTTTATATCAATAAGCCCAAGACTACTAATATGAATCCCTTTTAAATGGGGATTTTTTACATATTGCATAGATATCTGATAGAGCGGGATGACAGGAGACGCCTCAAGGAGAATCTCCTCGGCAGCCTCAAGTAATTTGGTTCTCTCCTCCCCCTTTGAAAAGAGAGCTTTATCAATCAGCTCCTTGAATTGGGGATCCTCCCAAAAAGTATTGTTTGTCCCCGTATCCGAGGTTCTAAAATTTTGCAAAAAGTTCAGTGGATCGGGTACATCTGCAATCCAGTTGCCTAGTGCAAGATCGTAGTCTTTTTTAGATACTCTCGAAAAGAAAACTTTAGGCTCCAACCGCTCGAGATGAATTTGAATTCCCACCGCTTCTAATTGGGACTGGATCGCCTGCGCGATACGATTTGATAAAGGGGAAAAGGCATAGGAGAGGGTGAATATGCGGGTTTGCGGACATCGATTAAGGAGATCTTTTGCCGCCTCTTTTCCCCCGTCTTGGTATTGAATCTTTGAAAAAGTGTTTGGACAGATTCTCAAAGCAGGGGTTTGTGAATTGAATAAAATATGTTCACACAGGTCTTTACGATGGATTGCAGTAGCAATCGCTTTTCTAAATAAAGGCTGGGATAACTCATCCCTGCTGGTATTTACACGTATCCATTGGATGGCTAAAATAGGGTGGGTGGTCAACTTTCCCAGGTGGCTAAGGGCATCTCTACTATCGGGGGGAATTGTTCCGAATGGGGACCCCTCTAAATCCAGTTGCCCTTTTTCAAAAAGCTGTAACCCCGTCTCACAATCACACATGTTCAGCTCAACCTTATCGATAGAGACACCCCCTTTGTCCCAATAGTGCAAGTTTTTCGTTAGAGTAATTTGGTAGTTGTGAAACCAATTAAACAAACAAAAAGGGCCATTGTACACCCCCTCTGAGCTAGGCGTGGGGAAAAAAATCGGAAGAGCAAGCAACTCCAGAAAGAAGGGGATGGGGTGGACGAGTTGAAATTCTAAAATGGTATCGTCTAGCGCCTTTACCCCCAAGCTATCCATATCTTGGCGCCCTTTTTTGATCCGCTCAGCCCCTTTTATGTAGTAAAATAAAAAGGCATAGTCGCTAGGGAAATCTGCGTGGAGCAGACTCTTGTAGGCGCGAACAAAATCTTGAGCTAAGATGGGTTTACCGTTCGACCAAAAGGTTTTTTTTAACTTGAACCGGTAAAGAGTCTCCGTTTCATCCACGGTATAGTCTTCAGCGAGGGCTTTTATCAAACCCTCTTTTGTATTTCTAAAAAGCCCCTCATAGATCATATTTGCTATATTGATATCGTTAAGGGTGCGTAAACGCCGTGTATCTAAAGAGTGGGGCTCTGCTACAATATTTAAAGAGAGTTTAACCGGATCCTTTGGCCCGCTAGAGCACATGGCAAGGAAGAAAAATGCTATAAAGGAAAAAAGAGTGTGTCGATCTATACGCATATAATGGTCAAATTTTTAAATACTATGTGTGTTCTTTTGACATTTTGCAAGGATTTTTTTAAAAAGGGTAAAGAATGAAAGAAGTTACAAACAGCGATTTTACCCCTTTGTATGGGCAAAAAAACGTATTAAGTCTCTACCATGAATACCCGCAAAAAAATGCTAAAGGGCTCTTGGAGGGGATCGAAATGGTGCTCTATCCTGGATCGAAAATTGAGGTTGTAAAAGAGACCCCTGATAGATTTGTCCAAATCAAGACCCCACACTATAAGGTAGCACATCCGGTTTATGTGGATCGAAGATATGTATCGGTAAGCGGCAAAAGAGATTTTTTCCTCCCCTCTTATGAGAAAGCACTTGATAATTTGAAAAGAATCCCTGACGGGGTTCGCTATATCTATGGAGCAAATTATCAGCCGGGGATTCCGCGGCTTTTAGAGGATTTCCCCCCTAGTGTCTCCTTGGATGAGGAGCAAAGAAAGGATTGGATACTGGAGGGATTAGATTGTTCAGGCCTTTTTTTTCAAATTTGCGAAGGGGCAACGTTGAGAAATTGCTCCATGCTGGATCAAGTAGGCGAAAAGATCGAAATAACAGATATAAAACAGTTAAGGCCCCTAGATTTGGTACTTACCTCCTCGCACGTGGCTATAGTCGAATCGAGCAACGTAATTGTCGAATCGGCTTTACGATTTCAAGGGGTTAAAAGATCCCAACTAACTCAAGAATTTTTGCACTCAGAGGTCTTCAAAGGTTTTAGGATCATTCGCCCTTTTTTCAAAAATGTCGATGTATTTTGCGATTTTTTCCTTTGAATGGGAGATAAGGGGCTTATCTGCTCTCATTCTTTTATTTTTTTTCAGTCTAAAAAGGGCCAAAAAATCCTCTACCGTAAGAGTCGGTATCGACAGCTCTTTGACTGAGGCTAATAGATGTTTATCACTGGAGACTACAGTGAGCTCTTTTTTTCGGGCTCCGTGGCATATTTCTAGGATAAATTTATCGGCATTCAGGGGAGGAGGGGAAAAAAGGAGGTGGAATGGGGGGTCTCGGTGGTTATTAATGGAAAAAAAGTTTTTGGGATCCGCATCAAAAACTACATCGATATGATGCGTTGTCCCTTCAAAAAGATCCCATAAAAAAGGGATCACCTGTTCGCGCTGTTTTTCCAGACTCTGATCTCTAAAATCTAAAGTGCGGAAAAGGAGGTTGTAGCCGTCAATCACGAAACGCATGGAGCTGTATCGAGGATATGGGTCAAGATGTGATCAAGTTTATCTAGCGCTTTCCGACGATGGGAGACGCGGTTTTTAGTATCTTGATCCAACTCTCCAAAGGTTTTATTGTAATCATACTTCAAAAATAGAGAGTCATACCCAAAACCTTGTGATCCTCTCTCCTCTAAAAGAAGCTCCCCTTCACATTGACCTAAGACAACTTTGAGACACTTTCCCGGCTGACAAAGGGCGATCGAGCAAGCAAAATAGGCGTTTCTCTCTGAGTCCTGCAGCGTTTTTAAAAGGGATTTTAATTTATTGCGGTTTTCCGCATCTGTCGCATTAATTCCAGCAAAACGTCGACTGAGGACGCCGGGTTGCCCTTCAAGGGCCGGAACAACAAGACCAGAGTCATCAGCCAAGGTGAGAATTTGGAGCCCATCAGCAGCGTGTTGCGCTTTTTTAAGGGCATTTTTTTCAAAAGTGTCCTGATCTTCCGGTGGTTCTAAATAGTGGGGAAAATCTTTAAGCGTAAAGATGTCAAACGGATATTTTTTTAACAGCTCTTTAAACTCACGCACCTTTCCCCCATTTCGAGTTGCAATCAAAAGCTTCAACATTTTCGTCCTCTTTTTAAGAACACTTTAAAAAAGCCTCAGGGGATTTCTCCCCTTTTTTAGAGACTCTGTTCTATATTTACCACAAACTAAAAAGCGCCACGCTCAAATTACCCCTTCTTTTGGTGGTAGCAGCTTTGGATATTTTGAATAGCAAAGGTTTTTCCGTTCATTTCAAAGGTGTCCCCATTCCGGCGACCCTCAAGATCCTTGGCAAATTTCGATTTATAAGAGAGTATGTGGTGGTCTGCATCCGCATCATGGGGGCCAAGAATTTTGAAGTGGATTTTCTCATGGTTGGGTCCGACTGCATCGAATTGTGTTCCGACACCAACGCGAGAGGTATCGATATCCTCGTCGGTGAGGATGCGCAAGTGGTTAAGCTCTTTGGAAAGGCTTCTCAACTCATGTTGCAAACGATCCCGCTTTTCCAAAGCAAACTTGAATTCGGAGTTTTCCCTTAAATCTCCATAGGAGCGGGCAACCTCAATCTCTTTTGCATTTTCCAAAGTATCCACCTGAACAATCTGCTCAATCCGCTTTTTGATTTTGTGGTACCCCACTTCGGTTGTCCATAAAACCGTCTCCTCATCCACTGTCTCTTGTGTTGCAAGGGAAGGGTGGACAACCTCTGCAAGAGAGCGAAGAGTTTTTAATTCGTGCGAGCTTAGCGATTGGCATTTTGTTGATAAAAGCAAAAGCTCCTTAAGTTCCGCTACAGAACAGTTCTGGAAAAGGTTACGAATGAGTTGAAACCTTTGTCCGGTGATAAATCCATGGATTTTTTTTGTGATGTCTCTTGCCATCGCAAAATTTTCCACTTTACTCAACAGAGTAAAAAGGGCTTCAAAAAGTTTTTGGTTTCCTACGTTATCAGAGAAGGGGAGGGTATCAGATTTTAGAATATTTTCAAAAAACCAGAGGAAGGCTTCCGCATGCTTATCGGGAGAGTGAACGAGTTTTTCGATCACCTCGGTGATTTGGGGGGTAGCCTTTTTTTTCACTAGAGAATTGAGAAGAAAATCTCTTAGCTGCGAAAGATCAACTTTAAGAAGGAGCTCCTTAAAAAGCTCTACAGCGTCATCGCGATATTTTTCTAAAGAAAGCAGATATCTTTTCTTAAAGGAGATAATGTGAATGCGCTCTAAGATTTCGACGGCTTCCAGATTTTTTTTCACTAGAGCCTCGATACTTTTTGCCTCAGTATCTCCATAGAGATCCTCTAAAATGAAAAATATAGAGAGCTCTTGCCCGTCGGTTAAATCCTGCTTTACGAGGGCATCTGTGAGGTGGGCACGGATTTTTTCTTTGAACTCCTGATTCTTTGTAGCCTGCGGGAAATCGCGTAAAAATGAGTACGTCATCTCGATCAAAGTATCGGCATCAGGGCGTTCTTCTAGCTGGTTGATCAGCCGCTCTTCAAAAGATACAGTCACGGTTGAAAGCATAAAGGGCTCGTGTAGCGAGGAGGGGAGTGTGATTTGTGGATCTTTTTTGAGTTTATTTCTCGTTAACTGCCACCATTTTTGCCACTCCTCTTCAGGGATAACAAGATCGGCCATCTCTTCTTTGATCTCCTGAGCATTTTTTGGCCCAAGGTCTTTCAAAAGTTTTTTGATCACCTCGACCGGCTCTTTTCTGGCCATCGCCTCCAATTTATCGGGAGTGCCGAATCGCATCGAGAGGAAATGGGTTTTGGGGAGGGGAATGAGGCAATTGAGCGCATTGACAAAAGAGAGGTCTTTTTTTTGCGCCACGAAATCAAACTCGCAGGTGACTTGCTCGCGAACGTAGGAGACATCAAGCACCTCTCCAACGCCCCAGCCTTTTGTGTGAAAGCAAAAATTTCCCGGTTTAAGGTGGGTGAGAAGCTCTAAATGAGAAAGGATTCCTTGAAAAGTGGGGCGATCTTTTCCTCCAAGAATTTTTAACAGTTTGGAGAAGTTCGGGTCTTTTTGATAATGGGTGGAAATGTCTTCTTCGACTATAGCTTTGAGGGTTTCGGAATTAGTTGTCTGTAAATCCACAAGATGTCTGAGGATCGAGCGTTTTTCCTCGCCTTCAGGGATTTTTTCCCACAAGGGGAAAATGTCCTCGGCGTACTTGCCGAAAGAGACAGCAAATGGGCTTTGGGATAGGGAATTAAGGATGGCTTTGAGTTCATTGGGATCGACTTCATCACAAAAACTATACTCTTGCCAGAGAGAAACAAGGGGGGCTAGCTGATTGTCAAAAATATGTTTTTGAAACTGCTTGAGATATTCCATTTTAGAAACCTTCAATACTGAGTGTAGCGAGCAGTATAAACTGAAGAAATTAATAAATGCAAACGTTGTCGCTGTCGGGTTGCTCAAGAATCCCAAGGTGGGTTAGACTGCACAGGATAGCCCCCTATTTTTTCGCGCATTCTTTTTTTTCATCAGGCGCGTTTAAGGAAAATAAGGGGGGAGTATTTTAAGAAAATTTTTCCTTTAAAGATTAGGTGTGTATGCAAGATCCTAAAAAATTTTTAACCCCTTTTGTTTCCAATACCGAGGAAAATATTTTTGTTTTGCAAAATTTACCTGAGGTAATTAAGGGGGCTCTTTTTTCCCGCTATTCCCGATCCAAGCTAGGTCTTAGAGAATTGCTTCAAAAAGAATTTTTACAAAATCAAGAGGCAGGTTTTGAAGGGGTTGGAGGCGATTTTTCTTCACTCAACATTAAAAAGGCTGTCGATTTTTACGACCGCATTTTAGATGGCTACGGAGATGATTCTGTGGCAGAGCTGGGGGGTGCTCATTTAGCTTTTGAGAGCGTCTCCATGCTGGCTACTAAAATTTTAGAAGATGCCAGAATTGGGGGATCTCCCTTGGAAAAATCGACAAGATACATTCCGTTTGATGATAAACTGGATGGAAAATACCGCTACTACAGAGATAAAACAGTTCTGGAGTCTTTGCTGGGGCAGGAGTACGAAAAGCAGATGGATGCTCTATTTGCCACCTACTCCTCTCTCATACCCCCAATGACCGAAAGGATCGAAAAGTACTACCCTTTGCAAGAGGGAACCTCTGAGGCGGCATGGCGCACTTCAGTACGCGCTCTAGTTTTTGATTGCCTCAGGGGGCTTCTGCCTGCGGCAACACTCACCAATTTGGGTTTTTATGGAAACGGCAGATTTTTTGAGTCTCTTTTGATATAGTTTTAAA
>RGXB01000300.1 GCA_010029555.1 bacterium | reverse complement strand
GCAGCATCGGCATCGGTACCATTCCAGATTTCATTCACAGAAGAAACTTTGCGGGCAATTATCTGTATTTTTCGTCTATCATTTTGCACGGCCTTATTGTTGGCTCCCTGGACGCGCCAGTACACTGCCCGGCCAAACCCATCAACCACCCAATCAGGTAATGGTGTTTTTGGTCCAGCCTTTGAACGAAGCAAAGCCCCGCCCATCTCTTTATAAGCCTGCAATTCAGAACTACTAAAATCTTTGGGCTTGGTCGGGCCTGACGCCATATACGGAATACCCTCAAGAATCCCAAATGATCCATGATCATCACCGTTAGGCGAGCGCTTTTCCACCCTTCGAACAAATGCAACAAACTGCTCTCTTTCGGGCAGGACAAATACCATGAGTTTACCATTCCAAGGAGTGTTGTCTTCCTTATAGCCAACGCTTTTTGCTGCATTTTCATAGTACTTTTCAAGGTTCGAAGCTATATCTTTTGCTTTTGATTCCGCTGTTTTAGGCACCATCAAAATGATTTTATTTGATTCAAAAACTGCAAATGGCCCAGCATTCAACTTATCCCAAACACTTTTGGCAATCTCCTTGGTTGCTTCAGGCTTTTTGGGGGTATCTTGTGCCAAAACCATGCAAGAAACACAAATAGCAAGAACCAATGTCGTTAAAAATCTCATTCTTCCCATGCTTCCCTCGTGGTAATCACCTAAATGTTCCAATTGGATTTGTCTTAATTACCCAAATGATGATAAATTAATAACTGGTATTTGAACATCTTATTCCTTAAAGGATTCTTACAATGAAACAATCCATGCTTTTCCTTTGCGCTCTTTTAATTTCATTCCAAATATCCATCGATGCCAATGCACAAGGTTCAGATAGTTCAAAAGTGGTCAAGGTGGAAATTAACAAGGAACCCTCAACCACTGCGGAAGAAAAATTCGTCGTCATTACGCTTTCTGTCGAACCTGGGTACCACCTTTATGCGAACCCCGTTGTAAACCCAGATCTGGCATCCGTACAAACCAGCGTCAGTATCAAAGCAGAAGGAAAATCGATCCCTGCAAAAGTAGAATATCCTGCAGGCAAACTTGTGAAGGATGATATTGTAG
>RGXB01000299.1 GCA_010029555.1 bacterium | reverse complement strand
TTGCTAAATCCATCCAGAACAAGGACATTTTGATTGAAATCGGCTGGTGTTTGCAACGAACCATCATAATGAAAAGCACTATAAATCTCATCCGCAATCAACAAAACGCCATGCTTATTGGCAAGCTCTGCAAGATTTTTAACAGTATCCCGGGAATAAGTTTTACCTGTTGGATTTGCTGGATTGTTAAACAAAATAACTTTGGTTTTATTTGTGATGGCTTTTTCCACTTTGTCGATATCTATTTCGAAATCAGGATAAGTGTCAATAAAAACAGATTTTCCACCTGCAAGGGAAACAAGATGAGGATACATGACAAAGTAAGGATCAAAAATAATAACTTCATCGCCCGGATCAACCACGCAGCATAAAGCTAGAACCAAGGCGCCACTAGTACCACTGGTAACAATCAAATCACGATTAGATCCTGGAAATTTCGCCTGGACATTCTGCAACAACTGCTGCCTTAGTTCGGGTACACCTTGGGTGAGTGTGTAGGTATTTCTGCCAGCATCAATTGCGTCTTTGGCCGCTTTTTTTATAGGTTCCGGGACATCAAAATCTGGCTGGCCAATACTTAAATTAATCGGATTTTTAATAGACTTCGCAAGTTCGAATACCTTCCGAATGCCAGATGACTCTATATGTGACATCCGCTCTGCAATCCAATCACCCACAACTGCATCTTGATTCGTCATTGCCTGGCCTTTCATAAGCAAAAATTATTTCGAATACTTGGAAAACAACTGTTGTTCTGATAGTTGGACAGCCCATTTGTCCTGCAATTTCTTAAGTGCATCATCAATTGGGATAGCCTTGAGCATACCCTCAGATTCTTCTACCAATCCAAGTGCTTTAAGTTTTTTAACACCATCCACAACATCGTAATCAATTTTTTTAACAAAGTGTTGGGCAAAGAATAGCTCAACAAAATCATCCAACTGCCGGATATTCCAACCTTTTTCTGGAGCATATTTTAGCAAGCAATAATACCCTAGCATCACTTCTCTGCTTTGCTGTTCTTCAGCTTCGTCAATCAATCGTGAGATTACGCCTGCGTTACTGTCAAGCAATTGAAAATAAAGATGTTTCGTCATCTGTAAGTCGTAA
>RGXB01000298.1 GCA_010029555.1 bacterium | reverse complement strand
ATGGCATTGTTCATCGAGATTTAAAACCAGGTAATGTTTTTATTGAAAAAGATATTGTCAAGGTGGGTGATTATGGGCTTAGTAAAACCATTGGCGCTGGTGTTCATCGAGACAACACCCAACGGGTGGGCACGACCAATTACATGGCACCAGAACTAATCACGGGCAATTATGACAAAAAAGTTGATATCTACGCCTTGGGAATCATTCTTTTTGAAATGCTCTCGGGTAAAAAACCATTTACAGGCAGTAATCATGATGAATTTGCACGTAAGCAGCTTCATAACCGCATTGATTATTCATGCCTGCCCTACAAGGCCTTCATTCCAGTGCTAAATAAGTCGCTTGCTATCGATAAGAATCAAAGATACCCAAACATGCTGATGATGCTGGATGAGTTTCATGCTGTTTGTGATCAAATTATCAAGCCTGATTCTTCCCCCTTGGCCAGTAAACCGAATTCAAGCGGGATCAGGGCACAGGCCGTGGCTATCCCAAGGTGGAAAAGATTTTACCAAAAATGGGCTGACAAACTTTTGATCCCTCTTTTAAAAGCTGCTTTATTTTCATGCCTTTGTGCACTTGCCTTTTCTTTCATGGGCCTGCTTCCATCCCTGTTTGTTGGGTTTATGCTCGCTGGAATAACCTGGTTGATTTCTGGCTCCGTGTTTGTCTGCTCTCTTTTTTGGAAAGGCAAAACGAGAGAATCCGTTCCTTACCGAATGATTCAAGCTGGAATCGGGTTGGTTGCTGGAATCATGGCGTATGGAATGGCTGGCACTGGCGAGGTACTCGAAATTTCTATTTCCAAGCCTGGCGCAATGATTGAAATTCCCGTCTGGGCCAGAGTTTTGCTTTTCTACATGGTTGCCATGTTTTTTCCAAAGTGGTGGAAGATGGCATGGCGCTACCGTAGAACCAGGGTTGATTATGTTGCAACGATCATTGCCATTGTTTGGGTGCTTCTTCTGGTTGCAATTTTGAAGTTGCAATTAATTCATGCACTCGTGTTTTCTTTCGCAGTGATCATAGTTCAAGCGGTTGCATTAAAGACAAAACGCAAGTCCAGGACGTAAGTTGAAGCGCCTGATTATTTTCCCGGTCGTTCGC
>RGXB01000297.1 GCA_010029555.1 bacterium | reverse complement strand
TCTTAAATCCTTGGTCCAACCTAAGGAGATCGGCTACTTACTACTGTTAGGTATTAAGCGGCGAGAAGCGTTTCTGCTTCATCTTTACGTTTTGCAGTTATCTGCTGTGCCGGAATGATTAAAGAGGCCAACCGACGTCCTCTGCATGCCACCTGAACCTCGACTACCAAGTCGAAACCAGTACGCCCCCACTCATTACTATAGCACAAAACCCTTTAATTGTCGACCTTTACAAGCGTATCCGGTAGGGGATACGTAACCAATCATTTAGGCTAAAGTAGGGTCAAATTGGTGCAAATGAGGGTGGCTAAGCCGGGGCGAATAGGGTTTCATGACCTTAAAAAGTGCATGGAATTAGGGGGGGGCTCCCCAGCTGTTTTTTTGTCTAGGGTACATTTTTCAAAAGGGAGAGGCTGAATCTTAAATTGAGCTTATATCGTGCTTTTGGGCATAATACCCTTAATATTACTTGAAGAAGGCCTATGTTTGGGAAGAAATTGCTGAGCGAATTGGACGTTTTAGAGATCTGGCAGAAACAGCAAACCTATAAAAAAATTCTTGAGTCAAGAAAAAGTGGGGAACTGTTCGGTTTCTATGACGGCCCACCTTTCGCAACCGGGCTACCCCACTACGGGCACCTTCTTGCTGGGACAATCAAGGACACGGTCTTAAGATATCAGACGATGAAAGGGCGCTATGCCCCAAGCCGATTTGGCTGGGATTGCCACGGTGTTCCTATAGAATTTGCTATGGAAAAAGAGCTCGATTTAGCCGGCCCCACGTCCATTGAAGAGTATGGTATTGATCGGTTCAATGAAGCGTGTCGCGGTATTGTTCTTAAATATACCAATGAGTGGAAAAGTACCGTTTTCAGGATGGGCCGCTGGGTCGATTTTGAAGGCGGTTACAAAACTATGGACACGACCTTTATGGAGTCGGTCTGGTGGGTTTTTGGGCAGCTGCATCAAAAAGGGCTGATCTACGAAGGCTTCAAAGTAATGCCTTTTTCTACAAAATTAGGGACACCGTTATCAAATTTTGAAGCGAATCTGAATTATAAAGAGGTTCAAGATCCGTCTGTTGTGATCCAATTTTCCATCAAAGAGGAAA
>RGXB01000296.1 GCA_010029555.1 bacterium | reverse complement strand
ATCAAAAAGATGGATGCGGGGGAAAAGTTTGAATCCTCGTACCCCTACCCTCTTCATGCGTGGAAGTTGGGAAACGAAATGCTGATGATTGGCATGGGTGCGGAAACCGTGGTGGATTACGCCCTTCGGTTTAAGGCAGAGTTTGGGAAAAGCACTTGGGTTTGTGGCTATGTGGATGACATGATTGCTTACATTCCATCCCGAAGAGTATGGGCGGAAGGTGGCTATGAGGGCGGCCCCAATCTTTACGAATATGGCCGTCCTGCATTACGCTGGGCTGCTGATAACGAAGAATTGATCGCAGGTAAAATCAAGAAGCTTGTTGAAGGTGTGAGCAAGTAGCACTCAGGTTATCTTAATCTTGGAAGGGTTTGATTTGAAACATACAACCCGTAGAGAATTTGGGAAACGTAGTATTAGTTCGCTTGCCGCCCTTGGTTTATTTGGTGCCGAAGGTGCTACGTCTCAAAAACAACTTCCAATCATTGACACGCATGTTCACTGTTTTGCAGGCATTAAAAACAAAGAGTTCCCCTACCATAAGGAGGGCCCTTACCAGCCCGAGGCAATTACATCTCCGCAGATTTTGTTGGATCAGATGACCAAGGCGGGAGTTGATTTTGCCGTTGTTGTGCATCCTGAACCTTATCAGGATGATCATCGGTACCTTGAATACTGCTTTTCGATTGGCAAAAAACAATTAAAAGGAACCTGTCTCTTTTTTGCAGATAGAGATGATTCTATTCGCCTAATGGGCGAATTGGTGAAGCGAAACCCAGGAAAGATAGTTGCTCTTCGTTTTCACGCCTACAACAAAGATAAGCTCCCACCATTTGAAAAGCCGCAACTTAGAAATTTATGGAAGGCTGCAACTGAACTTGGTTTGAACATTCAATTGCATTTTGAACCACGCTATGCACCGGGCTTCGAGCCTTTGATCAAAGAGTTTTCAAAAACCAAGGTGATCATCGACCATATGGGAAGGCCATTTGATGGCACCACCGAAGAAAATAACCGGGTGCTTGAATGGGCCAAATTTGATAATACCATCATGAAAGTTTCTTCTTTGCCTGACACTAAAATGTTCCCTGATCGGGATGCAGGCAAAGT
>RGXB01000295.1 GCA_010029555.1 bacterium | reverse complement strand
CAATCGTAAATAACAGTGCACAGATCGCAACAAGTGCAATAAGGCATCCTTTAAAGGATAGGTCTTCATGTAAGAAAAACATGCACCCAAGGATAGTGATCGAACCCAAAAGTAAGAAAGTCCCGATTACAGTTACAAGCCGTGCGTGCCACTTTCCAAGAAAATATTGATATCTACTAATGCCTCTGCTAAGAACAGAATCAGCTAGAGTTCCTCGTTCGGAAGAAATACACCCGGTAGTGAGAACAACTACTAGTGTCATGCTAGCCAAGATTGTCCAGCGCAAAGACTGCAGGAAAAAAAGGGAGCCATGCTGAATGATGCCGGTTTCTTTGTAAACTCCGAAACGATAAGTGAAGAAACCTGCAAGCACTAAAATAGAAGCTAGAAGCCATAGCCTATAAACCCAGGTGTGGACAGTTTGTTGCATATCGGTTTGAAAAACAGCCCAGTAGGGCAGCCATTTTCTATATTGTTCGGGTTTTACTGAATCAGTGCTCATGGGTCATGTTCTCTTTTAAACTTCCATTAAAAATGGAATCAGGCAGCTTCCTGCTTGTATATTCTTGCAAAGCCGCGGGATTCTTCCTGTTCCACAAGGTCTAGGAATGCTTCCTCAGTTTGCTGGCCTATACTTTTGATGCTGAGTAAATTTATTTTGCTATCGGTTAAAGTCATAAAAAGATTCGCTAAAGCAGTGGATGCAACCACGTCATCATTAAGGTATATCTCTAATTTTTTTTGCTTTAGTGTAACGGTTTTAAACTCACTGAGAGTTTTGATCGTTTGCACTGCTTTGGTGATCGACTTTTGATCTCCTTCGAGATCTAGCTCGTAATGGTTTTTGCGCATCCTACCCTTGAGATCTTGCAGGGAGCCGTAGAAAATAAGCTGACCATGGCTTAATACTGCAGCATGGTCACAGACTTCATCTATGTCGCTGAGGTTGTGCGATGAGACAATCAAAGTTTTTTCTCTGCTGAGTGATTTGATCAATTCCAGCATACTTCTACGAGCTTCTGGGTCTAATCCATGGGTTGGCTCATCCCAAATCAACAGGTCTGGTTCATTAATTAAACTTGCAGCTACAGCAAGTCTGGCAGTCATGCCA
>RGXB01000294.1 GCA_010029555.1 bacterium | reverse complement strand
TTTCCTCAGGCTTAATGGTTTAAAACATGGCAGATCCACGTGGTTTCTTAAATATTGAACAACAAAAACCTACCCCTCGTCCGGTTTATCAACGGATCAAGGACTATAACGAAATCTATCAACCCCTTCCCGAAGAAAGCATTCGTGCTCAAGCATCGCGTTGCATGGACTGTGGCGTACCTTTTTGTCACACCGGATGCCCCCTTGGAAATCTCATTCCAGATTGGAATGACCTTGTTCATCGCAATCGTTGGGAAGAAGCCTTAAAAGAACTTCACAGCACCAACAATTTTCCTGAATTCACTGGCAAAACATGCCCTGCCCCATGCGAGGCTTCCTGCGTTCTTGAAATCACATCCCCTGCCGTGACAATTAAAAACATCGAGCTTGCGATTGTTGACAAGGGCTGGGAAATGGGCTGGATTGTCCCTACCCCACCCGATAAAAACTCAGGAAAGAAAGTTGCTATTATTGGCAGCGGCCCCGCTGGACTTGCTGCTGCCCAACAACTTCGCAGAGCAGGCCATGCTGTTACTGTTTACGAAAAAGACGACATGTATGGCGGCTTGCTAATCTATGGCATACCAGACTTCAAAATGGGAAAGTTCTACATAGAACGTAGAATCAAGCAAATGGAAGCCGAGGGTGTAAAATTCATCAACAATGCTGATGTGGGTAAAACAATCGATCCAAAGGAAATACTTTCTTCATTTGATGCAGTATTGATGGCTACTGGCTCAAGTGTTGCCAGGGAATTAGAAATACAGGGCAGGAATATGGCAGGCATCGAACTCGCAATGCCTTTCTTAACCCAGCAAAACCGAAGGTGCCTTGATAAACCTGTCACCGAAAAAGAAATTCTTGCCACAGGCAAAAATGTAATCATCATCGGAGGAGGCGATACTGCTGCAGATTGTTTGGGCACATGCCACAGGCAGGGTGCTAAATCGATAATGCAAATCGATTACAATCCCAGACCTCCAGAAAATTACAATTCTGAAACCCCTTGGCCCCTTTGGCCAAAGATTCTAAGGTTATCTCCCGCCCATGAGGAGGGTGGCAGAAGGGATTGGCAGATTAAAACCTCAAAATTCGTTGGTGATTCCAAGGGCCATGTCAAAGAACTTCACGCAGTTCGA
>RGXB01000293.1 GCA_010029555.1 bacterium | reverse complement strand
CTTCAAAACAAGAAATAAAATGGCTTATAGGCCTTAATAGGCAGTTAGCTTGGTACAAGGCAAAAATCAAAAGTCAAAACTAAATATCTAAATCATCAACCACCGCACGTGCGGCATGCTCCATAATAAACTTAAACCTAGGAGCAGCATCTTTTCCCAGCAGGTCTACAAAAGTCTTATCTGTCTCAAGATTCGAATCGATTTCAACTTTCAATAAAGTCCTGCTCTTTATATCCAATGTTGTAACAGCTAGAACGCTTGGATCCATCTCGCCTAAACCTTTAAAACGTGATATTTCTGGTTTTGCATTAACCCTAAGTCCAGATATTATTTCTTCTTTATGGATATCATCACGAGCCCAAAAAGTTTCTTTGCCTACATCCACTCTGAATAAAGGTGGTTGCGCCAAAAACACATGCCCTTTGCGGATTAGTTCAGGCATATGCCGAAAAAAGAACCCCAAAAGTAATGTCGAAATGTGATGGCCATCTGCATCTGCATCCATCAATAAAATAATTTTCCCATATCTCAATCCAGAGATGTCAAATTTCTCTCCAGCACCGGTTCCAATTGCGGTTACAAGATCATTCAATTCGGTGTTAGCCATAACTCGAGCAAGTGGTAGGCCCTCAGAATTAAGGATCTTGCCTCGCAGTGGTAAAATTGCCTGAACTTTACTGTTTCGGCCTTGTTTAGCTGAACCACCTGCGGAATCACCTTCCACGATAAATAGTTCCGAATCATCAAGGTTGGTGGATTTACAATCAGAAAGTTTCCCAGGAAGGTTTAATCTTCTAGAAGTTGCAGATTTTCGCTTTACCTCGGAAGCGGCTTCTCGTGAGGCAAGCCGGGCACGGGCTGAAAGAACAATTCTTCCAACGATTTGGTCTGCAGCAGTTTTGTTGAAGTTAAGCCATGCTTCCAGCGCTGGTCGGACAAATCCATCCACCAAGGCTGTCAACTCTGGGTTATTTAACTTTTCTTTGGTTTGACCTTGAAACATCGGTTCTCGAACAAACACTGAAAGAATTCCTACAAGACCTTCACGAATATCTTCAGCGGTAATTGAAATGCCTTTCACTTTGATATCGTGAGTTTCCATAAAATTACGAATAGCCTTGCCAACACCATTTTTCAGT
>RGXB01000292.1 GCA_010029555.1 bacterium | reverse complement strand
GTTTTGCATGTTTCGACAGCTCAACAGCTTGTGAGCACTCTAATGTATCGATCACGATAGCTACGCTATCGCCCGGCTTAACATAGGATACATCATCTATATCCACTCGCCCATGCTGGGTTACAATCACCCCCTTTTCAAGGAGCTCTTTGACCATCGGTCCCTGCACACCCTTTTCCTTTAATTTTGACTGGATACATTTACGGGTATCCTTCTCCTGGATGCGCCAGCCAACACAATCGATTCCATGGTTAAGCATCGCCCCGTAGATAAAAAAATCTTCAGTCTCATCCACAAGGGTCAGCTCCTTAGAGACCTTTACCGGGTGCTCCACGATAGTGATTGTTTGTGTATAAATGGAGGAATATCTAAGGTTGTCAAAATATCTTTTGCCGCTTTCTGGATAGTAGATATGGATAGGCTGGGGAACTTTATCCAGGTTGAGACGTAAAATCATGGCACCCAAACCCAGGCAGTGGTCCCCGTGAAAATGGCTTACAAAAATTCTAGTCACCGCCGTTGGGGCAATATTTGCAAAAATAAATTGTCTTTGCGTTGCTTCTCCGGGATCAAACAAAAACCCCTCTTTTTTCCAACGCAATAAATAGGCATTATGGTTTCTTTCTCTAGTATGCTGTTGCGAACCGCAACCCAAAATCGTTAATTCTCGTAAACTCAAGTTGAACACCTAAACCATCGATTAAAACCTAAAATTCCTCCAAATAAAGCACCAGTCAAATGTGCCGTATTTGCTATCGGACTCACCACTGTAGTCCCACTCAAAAAGACAAATACTTGTCCAAATAACTCGAGAAGTGTCAAAAACAGAATGTAAATAAAAAGTAGACTTATCCCCGATTTTGAGAGCGGATAGCCCTCCCAAGGAGCCCTTTTTGTCCGGATAAAAATAAAACCGGCGAGGGCGCAAACTACCCCCGAAACCCCAAGAAATAGGGGGCCAGTCACAAAAAATTGGGCAACGTTTGCTATACTTCCCGTTAGTAAAATCATTACAAGCAACTTAAGAGGGCCCGCCCTTTTTTCAATCATCGATCCTAGAGGGGCAAACCACAACAAGTTGAACAAAATATGTATGAAGTTAGCATGTAAAAGTGCAGGGGTGAAAATGCGAAAAAATT
>RGXB01000291.1 GCA_010029555.1 bacterium | reverse complement strand
ATGCCGTTAACCCAAGATGTATCTCAGCTCGACTACTTCTACCAGATGAATCCCCGCTTGAACACGATCATGGAATCTCTACAAAATGGTGGTGTCAAAATTTCGGACACTTCATTAAAAGAGGTTCACTTCACCTTCAAAAGCGTCAGCGGACAAATGTCAGATGCGATGAGAAAAAATGCATCGGTAGGTTTACTGATCGCATTACTAGCTATCCTCGTGTACATCACTCTGCGCTTTGAGTTCAAATATGCGATCAGCGCAACTTTAGGTCTATTGTATGATATTGTGGTAACCTTATCGATTCTTGCTGTGCTCCACCAAGTGGGTTTACCTATACAAATTGATCTCAACGCTGTAGCCGCCCTCATGACGATAGCAGGGTATTCACTCAACGATACGATTATTGTATTCGACAGAATTCGTGAGGATCAAAGATTGCAAGGTAAAGCTGGCTTTAAAGAGCTTGTGAACCGCTCTTTGAAC
Organism: bacterium; assembly: GCA_010029555.1. Classification (GTDB taxonomy): domain Bacteria; phylum Chlamydiota; class Chlamydiia; order Chlamydiales; family RGXB01; genus RGXB01. The sequence goes on along the minus strand of RGXB01000291.1, from coordinate 653 downwards.
GTTACTCTTTCACGGACACTTCTCACCTCCTCGACTACACTACTCGTTCTAGTTTGTATGGTGATTTTTGGAGGAAGCAGTATTTTCGGGTTTTCTCTATTGATGTCTATTGGAGTTGTTGTGGGAACTTTGTCCTCCTTCTTCATTTCTAGTTTGCTCTTAGTCTTTTTTGATTCTTATGAGAGCAAAAAAGCAAAGGCTTTGGAGGAGCAAAACTCTTGATACCCCTCACCCCAAAAAAACAGGAGATAGCGTGGGTTTTCCCTAAGGAAAACCCCCCTCTTGTACAAAGAATTAACCGCGAATTCAATATCAATCCAGTCACGGCTCAGATCCTTGTCAGTCGCGGGTTTAGTTCTATGGTGGAGATCCATCATTACCTGTATGCCAAACTTCCAGATCTCTACTCCCCATCGCTGATGCCTCAAATCGACCAGGCGGTCGACAGGCTCTATCGTGCGATCCAGGACAAGGAATCGATCCTGGTTTTCGGGGATAATGATGTGGATGGAATCACAGGAACCGTTCTTCTGACCGACTTTTTTAGACGCCTGGGTGTAACAGCTTTTTACAGCGTACCCAATCGTAACCAGATCAAAGAGAGCTTAATGAGCGATGCGATTGAGACCGCTTTGGAAAAGGGGTGTAAGCTT
>RGXB01000030.1 GCA_010029555.1 bacterium | reverse complement strand
CAAAGAAGAGCTTACCCAGCTCGCCTTTCAAGAGGCTAGAAAACTTGAGACTACCCCTATCATGCAAACAGAAGGGGCCGTCCAGGCAAAACTGATCCAATTTGGAGAGGGAAAAGCCGAATTCCAATACTTTATCACCACAAACCCCCAAACCCCCAGCCTGGACAATTTGGAGTCCATCAAAGTCCATGCCAAACCCCTAAAAGTGATCGGGGAAAAAGAGGTCGAAAAGGAGATCAAAAATCTTTTGCGCCTTTTTGCTACATGGAATGATGTTGAGGGCCGGCCCGTAAAAGAGGGGGATTTTGTACGCCTCAACGGCTATGATTTGTCTGAAGAGGGGGAACCTAAGATCTTTAACGAGTCCCGTTTGGATGTCTCCAAAGAGGGGCTCTCCACCGAGTGGCTCTACTCTGCCCTTTTAGGGATGGAAATCGGCCAATCCAAAGTCGCTGACACCTTTCCGAATAACGACGAAGAGGAGGAGTTCAAAAAAACTTTTGTGAAAAAGCAGGTGCGTTTAGAGATTGTACGCATTGAAGAGCCCAACACACCCGCTCTCGACGATGCCTTTGTCCAAAAGCTTGGACTCCCAAATGTTGAAGAGCTCCAAAAAGAGATGCGCAAGCGGCTGGAAAATGAGGCGATGAGCAATCATCTACAAGCGCTTAAAGATTCCCTTTCCGATGAAATTCTCAAGGTAATCCCCTTGGAGATCCCCTCTATTTTAGTGGATAGAGAAGTAGCAAGCCGTATGCGTCGCTACTTATCCAGTTCACAAGGCAAGAAAGAGTACGAATCTTTCTCTAAAGAGGAGCAGGAAAAAAAGAGGGAGGACATCCGGACCAAATCCGATGAGGCTATCCGCCTTTACTTTATCATTCAGGCGATCATACGCAAATACCAGATCCTTCCACCTGCAAATATCCAACAAGATATGACGCAAATTGCTCAAAAGCATTTTAAAGAAGCAAGCACCAAGAAGGTAGCGCAACAAAGCGTGCAACAGGCCCAAAATGAGCAAAATCAGTATTTAGCCTCAACGATGATGGATACAGCACTGATGCACGTTCTAGATAAAGTGCTTCACGCCCTCCCCCATCCCACGCACGCATGATTAAACCAGTTGGGGAACCTACTTCAGCTCCCCCTCTTTTTCCTGGCACAAGGCTCCTTAAACGGAGCCTTTCCTTTTTTATTTATCCTAGCACAAGGCTTCTAAAATGGAGCCTTTCCTTTTTTAAAAAAAGGGGGGCTAGTTTAGTTGCCCTAAAGGAAAAAGCTTGACCCCTACGAAGCGGTTTTCTATACTTGGACAAGAGAAAAGAGACCTCGCACAAATAGAGGTCTTACAAGATTTTACCCAACCTTTCTTTGGCTAAAAAAGTATTCGCTTCCCCTTTTCCATAGGGGGGTGAAAATACTCTGCAAACGATTCAATCTATTAGGAGCAAAATGGGCAGTATTTTAATTCCTACGGTGATCGAGAAAACCGCAACGCACGAAAGAGCCTATGACATTTGGTCCAGGCTTTTAAAAGACAGGATCATCTATTTAGGGACCCCTATCGATGATACAGTCGCCAACCTGATCATAGCCCAGTTGCTTTTTCTCAAGGCGGAAGACGGACATAAGCCGATCAGCCTCTACATCAATTCTCCTGGCGGTTCTGTAACAGCAGCTTTGGCTATTTACGACACCATCCGCTTTGTTGGACTTGATGTCTGCACCTATGGTTTGGGGCTTATCGCCTCGGCGGCAACCGTTCTTTTAGCCTCCGGAGCAAAAGGGAAAAGGCATGCCCTACCCAGCTCGCGCATCATGATTCACCAGCCCTGGGGCGGTGTATCGGGGACAGCTATCGACATTGAGTTACAGGCGAAAGAGATCATCTTTCTCAAAGAGAGGCTCAACACAATTATGGGCGAATTGACCGGCCAGCCGATCGATCGGATCATAGCAGACTCTGACAGAGACTTTTTTATGTCTCCACAAGAGGCTCAAGAATATGGGATCATCGACAAGGTACTGCATCCCGAAATCAAAAAATAGGCATATATGAGTAATAAGACCCACACCTGCTCCTTCTGTTCCAGAACCGAAGAAAACGTTGAAAAGCTGATTTCGGGGCCGGGCGTCTTCATTTGCGACAAATGTGTCCGCCTCTGTGGGGACATCATCGAAAAGAAGCCCTCTACCCATGAATTTAAGCTTTTAACTCCAAAAGAGATCTACGAGAAGCTCTCCGAGTACATCATAGGTCAAGATAAGGCAAAAAGGACTATTAGCGTAGCGGTGTATAACCACTACAAAAGGATCCGCGCCAAGCCATCGCATGAAAAAGTGGAATACACAAAATCTAACGTCTTATTGCTCGGGCCTACCGGGTCGGGGAAAACTCTGATTGCCCGTACTCTTGCCACGATTTTGGATGTCCCTTTTGCCATTGTGGACGCAACAACTCTCACCGAAGCGGGATACGTAGGTGAAGATGTGGAAAACATTATTCTGCGTCTTCTGCAAAATGCCGATTACGATCTTGAGAGGGCTGAGCTTGGAATCATCTACATCGACGAGATCGATAAAATTCGAAAAACTACCGGTAATGTCTCCATCACAAGGGATGTATCCGGAGAAGGGGTCCAGCAAGCTCTTCTCAAAATTGTAGAAGGTACCGTTGCCAACGTCCCACCAAAGGGGGGGCGTAAGCACCCTAACCAGGAGTATATTAAGGTCAATACCGAAAACATTCTGTTTATTGTTGGGGGGGCGTTTGTGCACCTCGATCAAATCATCGCTCGTCGCCTCGGAAAAGGGATGATCGGATTTGATGCTAAAGGGGGTACCTCGGTGGCCTCCCACGAGATGTCAAAGCTGCTACAAAATGTGCAGACAGAGGACCTGATTGAATTCGGATTGATACCCGAGTTTGTGGGTCGCTTCAACATCATTGCCAACTGCAACGAACTTACTACACAGGATCTTATTCAAATTCTCTCTGAGCCTAAAAATGCGATAGTGAAACAATACAAGAGCCTTTTTGCCGATGATGGGGTGGAATTGGATTTCTCTTTAGAGGCTCTGGACGCGATCGCTGCCAAGGCTAAAGAGGCAGGTACTGGTGCTCGCGCTCTACGCATGATAGTCGAAAATATTCTTATGGATCTGATGTTTGACGTTCCGTCAGAAAAAGATATTGTAGGAATTGTGATTGAAAAAGAGTGCGTAACTCATAAAACACCCCCAACCGTCATCCGATCCAAAGATAGCCCACGCCTTTTAGGCGCTTAAACTTTCTAAGGGGGCCCCCTCAAACGAGGGGGTAGCTTTAGGTACTTTTTGATCCCAAACAATCATCTACAAACGCCTCAATTTCCTCTTCGTTTAAATCAAAGCTCATTTGGGCATATTCCATGACCTTTTTCTCTCTGTCGTCATTTATACGGGACAAGCGCTCACTGATTTCTGAACTTTCAGATTCAGTCGAGGCTTTTGACAGCTTTTCCTCTAAAGATCGTTTCTTTTCTTCTAAAATTTGATCTACTCTTTGTTTCCTTGAAGTATATTCTTTCTTGATACGATGAACCTGACCCTCGTTGAATCTAGGGAATCCCTCTCGATATACTTTTTCAAGTTTAGTCGCTATAAAATCTTTTTCCTGTTCTCCTATATCTTCTAATGTAGCTGTGAAAGCCTTGACGTTTCCAAACCTTTCTTTTTTTGATTGAATAAAATGATTAAAATCTTCTTGTACACCCTGTTGTTGAAACTCTTCAAACCATCTTGCTTGAAGCTCATCTGGTATATCGCCTATATCGATAGGTTGAGACGTTTTAAAAATATCCAAAGCTATTTTTTTGAGCTCTAGGTCAAACCTTTTCCCTTTGAACGGGAAAACGGCATTATTAGAATTTTTGGTGGTTTGTTCCAATCTAACTTCTGTTGTTTTAGCATCACTAGTCCTAAAAAGAGCTTTTAAATATTCATAAATGTCCTTTGGAGTTAGATCAGACAGAACCTTTCTACTTTTCAAAACACTGAGAGAAAGAAAGTATCTTACAAAATCAAGATAATTATCACCTATATGATAGCTATCACTTCTTCTATCACCTATTACCTCTTTAGCAATTTCCATCCCGCTCAAATCATGAATCTTAGTACTATCGACTTGCTTATCTAAGAGGTCATTAAGAGCTCCTCGACACTCTGCCTTAGTTTTTGTAAGGAGATCTTTTTTGTACCCTTCTACCTCTGTAGTAATACCATCCATCAAATCCCTTGCTTTTTGTAAACAAGGTTCACTACAATTTTCCAAAATTTTTATACGTAAACCTTGAGAGATACAGGCTTTCATCCAACTGGCTATAGGTGTTGAAAGATTGGCTCCGTAAAGCTTCGCATGACAGTCCATCTCTTTATCGGTTGAAAACTCCTCATTACCACGCATACGACTAAAAATTCCTGTAGGAGGAATGTAGGGAAACTGTCGCGATTTAAAAAACTCATAAAATGCGGACAAACTTTTTTGGTCATTTCTGTACCCTTTGCACTCGGCAATGAAACTCTGAATCGCATCACTCTTTTGCTGTTTTTGCTTAACTTTGGAGAGTGAAAAAAAGGACACCTCCTTTACTGATGCTTCCTGAAGCTTTGAGCCTAATTGATCAAGATCTACGTCGAGAAATGCTAAAATTTTCCCCACATTTTGAGCTTTGGGTTGCCAAGAATACTCAAGGGCATAATTTCGTTTAGCATTCTTTATTTTTTCACCGGTTATTTTGAGAGAGGGGTCTAACAATTTTAAGAGATCTATTACCTGGTCTACTTGTTCTTCAGGTTTTTTTTTCTCATCGAGAGTTAAATACGGATCTAAGGCTTTACAATTCCCAGATAATTGGTCAAACATTTTCTGTGTCGTTGTTCCAAAACGATTAGGACCTATCTGAAAAGCGACTCTTGGGGTTTGAATTTTCGCCAGATTATCTATTCTATTTAGAAAAGAGTCCGCTGATTGTTGTATTGATTTAGCTTGATCAGGAGATAAATGGGTTTTAAGCAATTCAGGGATGAATATGGTTTTAAGCGTTGCCCCGTGTATAGGTTCGAGGGTTTGTGGGTCTAACTGATCTACAGGATAATAGACAATTCTTCCACTAACCAAATCAAATGTGGTGATTCGCCCTTCAAGTCCTAAATGTTCATTTAAAAGGGCGATGCTACAGCATCGACCCTTTGCGCTTGTGGATTTATTGAAGTTGAACTCAATCGAGCTTGTGATCCACCCGATACCCGGCTGACATCACCACTCATTTACACTATCCTCTTCCAAATTGATTCATTGAGTTAATTAAAGATTCTGCCGCTCTGCTTGCGTCATCATTTGCTTTTTGTAAGGCGGCATCCTGTTTTTGCTTTACTGTATCATTCATATTTTGAGCATTGCTTTCTATAGTATTAAACTGGCTAAACTTTCTTTGAGCTTCATAACGATCATTTGTTTTTCTGCTTATAACATCATTCGTTTGCTTCAAAAAGCTCTCTTTTTGCTTCAAATTGAGCTTATCAAAGATTTTCTGCAGGTCTGCGCCATTATCATCTTGCTTAAGCTTATCGTCGCTAACTACATACTTTTTGCTAGAGCTTAATACATTCCCACCTTCATCAAGGCCCTTGGATTTTACTAACGCTTTTGCCATACTGTCGAGATTTTGAGGGTCTTCAGTACCCCCAGCATTCAAACTCGCCTGTGCATCTGTTTTTTTCATTTGGGTAAGCTTTTCCAATTCACCTGTGTCGAATTTCTTCGTATGAATTGCCTCATTTGCTCCCTCTAAACCTGCAGAGAACAAAGAAGTTGCTGCGTTTACTGCTGAGCTTGCGCACTCTTGCATAGAGATTTGCGCATCCATCGCCCCTGAGTCTACTATCGCTTCCGCAACGCTCATTGCAAATGTACGGCTATTGCTGATGCTTTTTTGTTCTAATTCGCTGTACAAATTCGTGCTTAGAGATGCATTAAGCTGCATATTTCCCAAAAACTTTGCTGAAGCTACAACCGCTGCTGATGTCAACTGTGTCATTTGAATTACCTCTTATATTATTTTAATTAAGTTTAAAAGCAGTTTTTGAAGCCTTTACCATCATGTCCAGCATATTGAAAAAGAATGATGAGTTTTTCGCTGCCTCTTTTTGAATTTGATCTCTCACTTCACTTGTGGTGTCGATCGAAAATTTCACCTTCGCTAATTCGCCTTTATAGTCTGCAATTTCTGTTTGTGTGTCAGCTGTCTGCTTGAATATAGAGGATAAAATCGCCGCAGTAACCCCCTGCCCTACCATCGAAATAGCTTGTATAGCTCTCGACACTTTAAGCATCAATTGCATTCTAGAAGGGTTGAATATCTGTGTAGATCCTTTAAATCCATTCAAACAATCCGTACAAGAAGCTACCCCGTAACATAAAGAGGTGAGTGCTCCGAAAATTGCTCCCCCTAGCTCTGCCTCTCCCTTGAGTTTTTGCTTATCTAGGTCACTCATCCCAGGTCTTAGGCCCGCGTTATAATAAATATCTGAAAAAGCATCTCCAAGCGGGTTAAACATGGTCATGTCTATTTGCATTCCTAATTTAGCCCCGGCCTTTAAACCCTCTTTAAGGATATCAAGTGTTTCTTTAGAGAAAGCTTTTTTTTCTGCATTTTCGACCTGAGACTTAGCCGCCTCTTTCAAAATAGCCTCTTTAAGCTTTTCCGCAGCCTCTTTTTCAGTTTTCTTAGCTGCCCCAGTAGCTCCGTTTTCAGCTGCGTTTTCAGCTCCGTCTTGAGCCGCTGTTGTAGCTCCAGTTTCAACTGCGCTTTCAGCTCCGGTCTTAGCTGCGTTTTCAGCTCCGTTTTCAGCTCCGTTTTCAGCTCCCTCTTGAGCCGCTGTTGTAGCTCCGTCTTGAGCCGCTGTTGTAACTCCGGTTTCAGCGGCGTCTACTGCTACATTTTTCGCGCTATTCGCAGCCGCTTCTGCAACCCCGGCACCACATGTTAAAACTAGAACGCACGCATCTATAATCAGATCAGCTGCCCATTTTTTACCACCGCAAGCATCGGTTAATTTGTCCATTACAGTTTTTCCGTCTTTATCTTGGATATTGGACATACATTGTTGTGCTACTATACAGGCTGCCATTAAAACACCGGCTGCAGTGCCAGTTCCTAATGTCATCACAGCCATGAGACCCGCCAAAATATATCCAAAAATAGCCATCGACTTCTGCGACTCTTCTGCTTTTTGTTTTTCTTTTGCGTAATCAGTAAGAGCTTGGGTAGTTTTAGCTGAGACCGCCTCTCCATCCCTTTGCATAGTATTTGCATTATTGACCATTAGGTCGCTCATCTCCCCGTTGAGCTTCATCGTGGCGACAGCCGTGTCTGTCATTTTAGAGACCAACTCTAAATAACCCTCCAAATAGGCCACATGTTTAGCTACCGTTTTGGTAGAGATTTTCTCTTTTTTACCTTGTGGGCGAAGATCTCTTAAAAGATCTCCTTGTTGGTAGTTTTCCAAATCACCCAACGTTTGTCGCGCCTGAGCCACATGAATATCTTGAAGTGTAGAGCCTGAGAGGTTTCTGTCATAATCAACCTGAATCGAGGGGGTAATTTTTTGAATTGGTGTAATCATATAACTAATTCCCAGTTTTTATAATTTTACTGAAGCTGAGGTAATCGTTTGAATAAAGGCTTGCAACATGCTAGCTAAAGTAGTAAGTCCCGACGTCCCGTTCGTCACTACACCCATCGCTCCTTGAGTGATGTTACCGAAGGTCTGATCAGCTGCATTACCTGCTGTTGTAATCGCTGATGCAGCTGATGAGTAGTAAGTGTGCACCGTAGAAATCGAATCGAGAGGAACAGAAGCCCCATTAGGAATAATCAATTGACGAACATACGGATCAGTAATCCCAAGACTGGTTAAATTTGTACAACCTCTACCATCGCTATTCAGAAATAGCTGATCATTGTCACCGCACTGACTTTGAAGAATTTTAAACAAATTCTGCGCCTGCTCCATGCGATTCTCAGTCACCTGTTTTTGTTCATTAGCCAGAGGAAGAAGACTTTGAGCCCATGTGGCTGCGTTGCTAAAATCGTTGTTTGTCTCCTCATAGGCCTCCATAGCAGCCTTGTAAGCAAAAATAATCCCCTTATGAGCCGCAACTGGTGTTGGTTCATCTCTAAGTGTTTTATGTGCTACTGAGTGCGCCATGGTTTTCCCCTTATCTTTTTTCTTTTTTGTCTGAGTCTTCGAGTTAGACCCTTCCTATCTATAATTTTATCATATTTTTTATAAAATTAAAATATTTAATATATTTTTTTCGTGTAACTTATTGAAAGCGAATGAAGTAAAAAAAATAATTTTTACCCTAATTGAGACATAGTGACTTAAAAAAAACCATAAGTAAAACACTAAGAATGAGTTGGTTATATAGGATTATTCAAAAAAAATCCGAAAAAACCTCTCCATGCAAATCTCCATAGTAAACGAAATAGGTTACTGATAGAGATAGAACTAGCTACTGAAACAGCTTTTTAAAGACTCAATGCCTAGCGCAAGGAGAAAAAGCCTGGTTTTTTTGCTCCGTCAAGAGAAGGTATTAAAGTGCGTTACTTAACAAAAAAAAACCCTTCTATCCCATAAGTCATTTAACCTGAATGGGAACCAAAAACACTCTAGTCATAATCGGTCCCCAGGCACTCTGTTTTTACCTCATATTTGATAGCCAGCTCATAATCTGGTTATTCATTTGAGAAATAGCCCCTCCTATGGCTTGCATACAGGATTGGTATTGCCCCTCTGCTTGGTTAAGAGCTATTTGGTTCTGACTGACTGTAGAACTTAGAGCAGTATTCATTGCATTATTGCTGGCACTAAACGCCGTCAGACTTGACGAACAGGATTCAACATCGCTTTGTTTCACTCCGGTCAAAGCTCCCGTGGAAGCTTCATACGTATAGGGGGTAGCTCCTAAGGGAACATAATTTCCGGTAAGGTCTACTGTGCTATCAACTAGTGACTGGATATCTGGAAAGCCCTGACCACCCCCTTGTTTTGCTTGCCAGGCTTGGTAATTTTTTAGTGCATCTCTAAATTGGTCAACATCTCCTAATTTAGCGGTATGGTCACTATACGATGCTGTTATCATACCGTTCGCAAACTGATTCGTCAAATCATCAGGTCCACTTGCTGTAAGTCCCGGTGGTGGGCCTAGGGGAGTTCCCGAAAAGGTCAATCCTAGATCGCCTAATTTAAAATAGGGTACTCCCTCGGCTAGGCCTGTAATCTTATTGTTTGAATCATAGTTAAATAATTGCACGTCTCCGGTTGTTGTGCGTAAGCAGATATGCCCATTGGGGTCTTTTTCCAAGGGGGGTAAGGGGGGTGAAGCTATAGTGTATGTTGTTCCATTAATCGTTACTTGACCGCCCGCCTTGAGATCTGCTGTTGGCATTTGATTATTAAAATCTTTCGATAAGCTGGAGTACAGATCCTTTATTGTTGTGGCAAGCTTCAAAGGCTCTGCCGCACTGGCTGTTTGTAAATCGGTAACATCAGTAAGCATAAGCATCAAATAAGAGATATTTAGGTGATTAGGATCACCCAGCATCTCTTTGACTTTGTCCTGGATCGCCTTCAGTTGAGCTATCCACTCATTTCTTAGGTCCTCCATTTCCTGTTCAATTTTTTGAATTTTGGAATCATCTGGAGTTGGAGGGGTTGGTGGGGGATCTTGATAACCGTTTTTTTTGGCCGGAAAATTAGCATCTTTATTGACCATACTTCCTCTTAAACATACATGCGGCTTTTAGTTTTTCTTTTTGGATTTTTGAGCAGAATCTGCATCTGATTATAACTTTTTATGCATTCCTGCATCATAGAGTCTAATATCTGAATTTGAAACTGGGTTAATGTAGGAGGATTATGGGTAACTAGCGGGGTAATCCTGTCTCTTGTTTTTTCGAACTCGTTAAGCTGTTTCAAAATCGATTTTTTCGATTCAGGGGTACTATTTTGTTCCAGTAGCTGTATCGCACCGTCAAAAAAGGCTCGTTGTAAAGCGACAAAAAGGAACGGATCGACACTCTTATCGTGCTCCATCCTCTCTAAGCCCTCAATATAGTAAGTGAGACCTAATTTCATGAACTCCCTTTAGACCCTTTTCCCTTTGGGCAACCCTTTTTTAGGACCTTTTCTCTCCATATTCCTCTCTGAATTTTTTAAGAGAACTTTTTCCAGAGCAGTATTTCCATAAGCTAATTGCTGCTCTTTACAAAAATTTTTGACCTGACTAAATTCCTTCATCTCCTCCATACTATGGAAAAGAAGGGCATAGACGATCCCCTTTTTAGCCCCTGTTTTTTCTGCTAGCTCTTCCACATGGTCATCCAATTCCTCTAAAAGCTCAGCGCTCACTTTAAAGGCTTTAGTACGATATGGGGCATCAAAACTTTTTAAACCTTGTCTTAAAAACACGAAAAACTCTTTGGGAAAACCGTTAAAAAAGGTTCTAAAATGGGGGTTTTTCACCCCTTTTGAATAGGCAAGATCAAGCATTTCACTGTTTTTTTGTTTAGTTGTCATTTTATGGCCTCATCCAGTTTTTTACTTTTGTTTTCCCTTTTTTCATCTTTGCAATAGGATCTACTTGAGATTTTGACTTATGAAAAGTTTTGTTTTTTTCCTTTCTGATAAGATCTAAAAACTCTTGCTCGTTTAAGGAGAATTGCTCGTATTTATCCAGGTAGGTATTGAGCTCTCCCTCAGACATCCCCACTTTCTTTTCGATAGTATCCATAGCCTGCAAAAGGAGCTCTTTCAAAAGGGCTATTACTCTCTGCATCCGGTTTTTTTCCGCCAAATCCCCCTTGGCTTGGACTACTTTATACTGATGTAAAAATTGCAGAGCATCCTGGAAAAAAGGGATCAGGGCATCCAGATCTTTAAGCTGTAAAAGATCTATCTCCTCTAGTCTGTCCTCAAACTTACTATCCACATCACTTACATCCGCTTATTGTTGATTAAGCGGTAAAAGATTTATTCACAACACCTAAATAAGGGTTTGCATAAAAAAAAACCTTTTCTTTATGAGAATAAATGACTTATGTTGGATGATTTAATAAAAAACTTTAGCTTAGAGCATGGAACTCCCTACACATTTGTTCAAGAGGGCTCGAAAGGGTATTTTGAATTGCAAATTTCTGATGAGATCCGCATTGAGTTAAGGGGGATTGAGGGGCAAGGGGGGTTTTTTCGGACAAATCTGTTCCTTTTTTTAACCCCTGAAAAAGAGACCGTGTTTAGACAGCTTCTCGAGGCAAACTACCTTTACCAGAGCACGATGGGCTGTGTTTTGGGAATGGATCCGAATGAAAAATACATCACCCTCTCCTTGTACGTCTACTCGCCAATGACCAAAAACCTTCTTTGGGACTCTTTAGAACTGTTTTGTAATGCGTGGGATTACTTAAAGCACAATTTCGAAAAGAAATCATGATTTTTAATAGGTATTTAAATCCAAATAAGGGTAAATTACACCAGAAAAAAAACCGAAAAATGGGTTTTGAAACAATAGGAAAACCTCTTTCTTGCTTGACAATCTTTAGTGGTTTGAACGATAAAGAGAAGTTACGAAAAAAATCCTATTTTGGTGTTGCAAGACTGTTGTTAAGCTATGAAAACAGATGGCTTTTTTCACACGGTACAGTGATAACACCCCTTAACTTAGTGGGTCTTTGATGAGCTATTATCTTATCGCCGAAGAGGGGCCTCTTAAAGGGCTTAAGATTGATCTTACTGATGAGGAGCGCGTAATAGTTGGGCGCGATCCCGACTCTTCCACCTGCCTAATTGAAGATCCGTCGATTTCAAGGCGACACGCCCTATTTCTATTTGGAGCCGATTCGATCGAAATCGAAAATCTGAGCCTTACCAATCCCCTTAAAGTCAACGGGAACA
>RGXB01000290.1 GCA_010029555.1 bacterium | reverse complement strand
TCTCGTTGCCTCGGTCAATGGTTTTTTAACTGAATCTTTTCTTAACTTCAAAAACAAAACCCTCAAGGCTCAAGCTGTTTATGTATTGCTTTTGATACTTTTCACCCTTACTTACGGTGCTCTAAGAATTTCACAGGGGATCGGGGAAACTGGCCCTGTTTGCGCCTCGCTTCAAGGCAATGTCGAGCAAAATATTCGTAATGAACAACTTAGCGCTGAAGCTGCAACTAATCCGTACCTTCAACTTTCAGATTCAAGTATCGCAGCAAACCCAGACCTTATAATCTGGCCCGAAACAAGTTATTCACGCGAATGGTATTCCATTTCACCTGAAATGAAACCCGAAAAAATCCCACCCGACTGGAATCGTATCACGCAAATCCAAAAAACTCTTGGCGAGGAAGTCAGAAAGCGATGGAATACTTCCGTACTTTTGGGGCTGAACTCCCAGGAACTTACGCCTTCGGGCACAAAAAGGTATAATTCTGCTCTTCTTGTTTCAAACGATGATAATAAAATTTCGCGCTACGATAAAATTCACAGGGTCCCATTTGGCGAATTCATCCCCTTCAAGGACGTTTTCCCATGGCTAAAGAAATTCGCTCCTTATGATTTTGAATATAGCATCGTCTCTGGGGCAGGGTACCCAAACATCCAATTCCCCATGGGCCCGGACAAACAAAAATTTGTCAAGTTTGGCACACTTATCTGCTACGAAGACACAGACCCATCCATACCTCTTGGCTTTTTCAATTCAGGCAGCGGCCCCAATTTTTTCATCAATATTTCCAATGATGGCTGGTTTAAAGGCAGTGAAGAACATGAACAACATCTTGCGATCTCAAGATTTAGAGCCATTGAGACCCGCAGGGCTATTATTCGCAGCGTTAATATGGGTATCTCAGCCCTGATCGATAGCAATGGTAAAGTGCTAAAACCTGAATCCACCGAAAGTACTAACCAAGCCAACACCTTCACCTGGAAAATCAATTATCCAGGACCAAAATCTAAAGCCCTTACGACCTCTGAATGGCACAAATTCAAATCCAATCAAGGTGTGCTTATTGCTGCAATTCCAATTGATTCCCGCTTCAGTCTTTACACAAAGACCGGTGATCTTTTACCCTACGCCTGCTGGC
>RGXB01000289.1 GCA_010029555.1 bacterium | reverse complement strand
GTACTTACGATTTATTTTCCTAAACCAACTCACGGGAAAGATGTTCTTAGCCCAGGAAATCATCCTTCACTAAAAGGCATTAGAAGTGAAAAAATCACCGATAAATTGAACTTTATTTCTCTGATGCTCGCCCTTTTTTGCGGTACAGCTTCTCTACCACATATTTTAATCCGATACTATACCGTCAAAAGTCAATCTTGCGCTCGAAATAGCACTGTTGTCGGAATTGCCACCATTGGCCTCTTCTACATTTTAACTTTGTTCCTTGGCCTCGGTGCGATGACCAGCGGGGCACTCGATGTTAGTGATAGCAACATGGCTGCACCTCTTCTCGCCCGTAGTTTTGGCGAAGTTATGTTTGCTATGATTTCGGCAATTGCTTTCACTACCGTGCTTGGAACTGTCAGCGGTCTTATTGTTGCTGCAAGTGGTGCAGTTGTACATGATTTACTTCTAGGTTTTCTTAATATTCCCATGAAGGATGAAACAAAGGTAAAAGCTGGGAAAATATCATGCATTTTTGTTGGAATTATCGCTATAATTCTAGGTATTCTGTTTCAGAAAATGAATGTCAATTATCTTGTTGGATGGGCATTCAGTGTTGCTGCCAGTGCCAATCTTCCATCACTTGTTATGCTTTTATTCTGGAAAAAAACAACAAAAGAAGGTGTTATCACTGCTATTATTGTTGGCATGTTTTCATCTTTAGGTTGGATTCTTTCTTCTGCTGATACCTTTAAAGATGTTTATGGGTTATCACCTGAAAATGCATTTGTCCCCTTCAGCCAACCAGGGATCATTACAATACCTTTAGGATTTATTACTTTAATAGTTGTTTCATTGCTGACATGTCCCAAAAAAACCTTAACCACTATGTAAAAAGTATCATTTAAACCGAGACGATAAAGTCATATATCACATGGGCCCCAACTGCAATTCCAAAACCTCTGAACATATAAACAATGCAAAAGTATATTCCTGCCAAGGCTCGAAAAACAAATATATCAAACTGAAATGCTTCTCCATATACGCCAAGATGATGCGATATCGCAAAACCAACCGATGACACAAAAAAAGCAAAAGGCAAAGATGGAAAAATGTTTCTTGGGAATAGTAATAGCAAAAGATGAATCCCTAGAA
>RGXB01000288.1 GCA_010029555.1 bacterium | reverse complement strand
AGACAAATAAAAGTCAGCTGAGCATCTACGCTACTACAATAGGAATTTATCGGGTTTTGCACGAGGTTTGCCCCTCTTTAGAATTCCATAAAGGGATCGGGTTAAGTCTGGGAGAATATAGCATTTTAACAATAGCCAATGCTCTCAGTTATTCTGACTGTTTGCACTTAGTCAAGACGCGAGGAGAGCTGATGCAGGCAGCAGCCATGGAGCGTGAGGGGAGGATGGCTGCGGTGATTGGGCTGGCTCAAGAGAAAATAGCTCCTCACCTTTACGGCACAAGTGTAGTCGCTAATCTTAATACTCCGCTCCAAACGGTCATATCTGGAAGTAAAGAGGATATCGAACAATCGATCGAGAATCTGAAAAAGAATGGTGCTAAGCGGGTGATACCGTTGGATGTGTGTGGCGCATTTCACTCTTCATTAATGATGAGCGCTTACGAAAAGTTTTATCCAATCGTAGAGCAAACCCCGTTTCATGCCCCCTCTTTTGATGTGGTAATGAACGCCAGTGCACAAAGCGAGAAAGATCCTGCGAGGATCAAGGATCTCTTGGCAAAACAACTCATTAGCAGCGTTAAGCTTTCTGAGTCGATTCAGACTGTGGGAGATTTTGCCCCCTTTTTAGAATTAGGCCCCGGAACTGTGGTAAAAGGGCTTGTCCAAAAAAATATTGAAGCTCGGGTGATTTCGGTGAACACCGTTAAGGATTTAAAGGAGTTTGAGGTATGCGCGTTCTTGTAACGGGAGGAACAAAGGGGATTGGCCTGAAGATCGTCGAAAAGTTTCTTAAAGAGACTCAAGCCGAGATCCATTTTACCGGTAGAGATGTAGAGTCAGGAGACAAAATAGCCCAGCTAGATCCAAGGTTAAAATTCCACGCAATCGATACCTCGATCCGAGAGGAGATACCGAGACTTTACTCCGAGGTTGGGCCTGTAGATATTCTTATATTGAATGCAGGGATGTGTAAGGATACCCTTTTTTTGCGGATGAAAGATGAAGACTTTGATGCTGTTATAAAAACGAATCTCTACTCTCCTTTTTGGATTACAAAGGCTTTCATTTCTGATATGCTAAAAAAACAGTCGGGATCTATTATCTATTTGAGTTCTGTCTCTGCTAGAGGAAATGCCGG
>RGXB01000287.1 GCA_010029555.1 bacterium | reverse complement strand
AGTGGTTTTTCGTACACCACATACGACAAGAAAAAAGTCCTTTCGTCATTAGGTAAAAACAGAGCTCTTGAGCTTTTTTCTCACATGTTCAAAATTCGTCAATTCGAAATGATGTCCGAGGGGATCTACCTCGAAGGGCTCGTTGCGGGCTTTTTCCACTCCTATGTGGGCCAGGAGGCGATTCAAGTAGGAGCTGTTAATGCTATAGGTATGGACAAAGGGCATTGGATTACAACCTATCGCTGTCATGCTTTGGCCCTATTAACCGGCTGTTCACCCATACAGGGTTTTGCAGAACTATTAGGCAACCAACTTGGTTGTGCTAAAGGGCGTGGGGGCTCTATGCATTTTGTGACAAAACACATGCCCTTGGGTCAAGGGATTGTTGGAGGGCATACAGCCCTAGGTGCAGGTTTTGCTTTTAAAAGCATCTACAAAGGGGATGATCTTGTCACCTACTGCTTTTTAGGTGATGGAGCCTCAGTGCAAGGGGTATTTTATGAGTCGATCAACCTCGCCTCATTATGGTCTTTGCCGATCGTTTTTATCATAGAAAATAATGTCTGGGGAATGGGAACACACCATAAAAGAGCGGTTGCCATGGATCCTATTGGGGCGCATATTGCAAAGGCTTTTGATCTGGAGAACCATCTTCTTGACGGGATGAGTGTTTTAGATTCTTACGCTCTTTTTAAAGAGGTGCATGAGAGAGTTTCTAAAACAAAACGTCCTGTAATCATCGAGGCTAAAACGCAACGTTTCAAGGGGCACTCCCGTTCCGATACCGAGTATTACCGCTCTAAAGAGGATATGGAAGAGATCCGGTCTTTAGACCCGATAGAGTCTTTTAAAAAAGATCTGATAGCAGAGGGTTTTACGACCCAAGAAGAGCTTAAAGAACAAGAAAAAAAGATCAAAGAGGAGCTTTTTCAATCCCTAGAAGAGGCAAAGAAAGGGGCACCTTGCGATATTGGCGACATAGAGTCTGGGGTGGAGAGCGATTAGTATGGCTGTTATAGATGTGCGCGAGGCAATTCGCTCGGCTCTTAAAGAAGAGATGCTAAGAGACCCTGATGTTTTTATTTTAGGTGAAGAGGTTGGAATGAAATATAGAGGTTCTGATGCCAAATATTATTCCTC
>RGXB01000286.1 GCA_010029555.1 bacterium | reverse complement strand
GCGCATAAAGGATTATCCATGCCATACAGTTTTTTTGTCGCTGCAGTCTCCTGCGAAAGATCCAATGCCTCTTTGCCTGCTGATTGCATTTTTGCAGCGAGTTCGTAACTTGCAATTCTTGCTTCAAGTTCTAATTCCCACGGATGTAGTTGCTTGTGTTCCTGGTTAAGTACATCAAGAAAAGATAGTAATCGCTCTTGGGGTTTTCCCTTTAGATGAAAAGGCGGATCTAGATTCAAGATTCTTGGCTCTTTTGATCTTACTACCGTCCCCTGAAACATCGAGGGTAACCAGCCGTTTGAAAAATTTGAAACACCCAGCACAGGCAGACTGGCAGGATCAGTTAATACTACATAGGCTGGCAAATTTTGGTTTTCTGTTCCTAATCCATATCCAAGCCAGCTTCCCAATACCGGTCTCCCTGCGCTCACTTTCCCTGTGTTTAATGCTTCGATTGATTGACCATGATTGTTTACCCCCGTATGCATTGATCGAACTACAGTGATCTCATCAACTATCTGTGAAGTGAAAGGAAGCAATTCTGATAACTCTATTCCCGATTTACCATGTTTTTTAAATTTCCAAGGTGATGCGAATACCTTGTTGCTAGCTTGGTCTGTGGAATCGTATTTTATCGTTCCAGGAAATGCTTTCCCATTAAAGCGGTCCATTTCTGGCTTGGGATCGAATAAGTCATGATGGCTAGGCCCGCCCTGCATGAAAAGGGAAATCATTGCATTTGCTTTTGGAGCATGATGGGGCTTTTTCGCTGAGAGATCAAATTTTTGCTGATCCAACTCCGGTTTGATGGGGGCGCCCAGCAATCCTTCATTGTGCATCAACCACATTGCTGCAACGCTTCCCAAGCCCATTGATGATTCTGCTAAAAATTTTCTTCGCGAAGGAATATAGTTCATCATTGGGGTTAAACCTTTTGATTAATCAACATAAAGGAACCTGTTCGAAATTAACAGCCCCTGACACAATGCAGACAATGATTGTAAATCAGATTTACTGTCGTTTTTTTTCATGTTCTTTGAGAAATGATCGGTTTGTTCCTTGATGAATGACATTGAAACATCAATCTCTTCTTTTGATGGGGCTTTGGAATACACAAGAATCCATGCAAGTTTGATTTGTT
>RGXB01000285.1 GCA_010029555.1 bacterium | reverse complement strand
CAAATCCATGGGGAAGATAGAGCACTAATCCGCTCGTCACACCCCATTTCGTCTCAGCGGATACAAGGTATTGGTCAATAATAATTTGAGCTCCGTTTACAAAATCCCCAAATTGCCCTTCCCAAATCACTAAAGAGTTTGGATGCGCTAGGGAGTAGCCGTATTCAAACCCCATCACGGCATATTCGGACAAATAGGAATTGATTACAGTAAACGGGGCCTGATTGATGCTTAGATTATTCAGTGGGACAAATACGTTCCCGTTCTTTTGATCCACAAGGGTGGAGTGTCTATGGGAAAATGTGCCTCGTCTGGAATCCTCCCCAGATAAGCGCACCGCAATACCCTCTTCAAGGAGGGTACCAAAAGCCACAGCCTCTGACATGGCCCAATCCAGTTTCTCTTTGGCCCCCCTTTCCTCAACAATTTTTTTCAATCGGGGATGGATCTGAAAGTCAGAAGGGATTTTTGCGATCTTTTTTAAAATATCTTGGGCCTGTTTTAAGTCGATTTTTGAGCTTTTGAACAGGGTGTTTTGCACCCCATTCGCGCTAAAGCCTTTTTTTTGCCGAGCAAATTCCTTGGCAAGCTGGTACATTTGCTCCAATTCGCTCTCTATCGTCTCTTGAGTTTGTTGTTTAAACGTCTCATCAACAGCAACCAAACTTGAAACTTCAGGCATCTGCTTGATTTTTTCCACCATAAGGGGCTGGGTAAAACCGGGTTCATCCCCCTCATTATGACCGTATTTGCGGTAGCCTAGAAGATCGATGAATACATCTATATGAAAGGTTCTCGCAATGTGTAGAGCAAGTTTGGTAATCCGAACGCAACTCAACGGATCCATAGCATTCACATGAAATACGGGGCAGTTGAACGCTTTTGCTACGTCAGTGCAATAGACGGTAGATCTGCTCTCCTGTGGTGTTGCTGTAAAACCGATCTGGTTATTGATAACGATGTGGATTCCTCCCCCCACCTTGTAACCCTCAAGTCGCATTGCCTGAAGACTCTCATAGACCACCCCTTGACCCGCAAGTGCTGCGTCTCCATGAATGGTTACTGCTAGAGCTGTAGGTTTGTTGGCCAAGTCGCATTTTGCCCTACACATTCCCAAAATAACCGGATCAACCGATTCCAA
>RGXB01000284.1 GCA_010029555.1 bacterium | reverse complement strand
AAACGTGGGTTCCAGTGGTCGCCATGGGTGTGGGTTAGAATAAGCCCCTGAAGCTTCTTAGGGGTGAAACCTGAAATTTTCAAATGGGTTTCAAGCGTTCGTGGGCTAATACCGCCATCAATCAAGAATGAGTTTTGCCCATCGTCAATGATTGAACAATTGCCCTTGCTTCCACTTGCCAGCATGGTAAATCGCATCACCAACATCCTTGTTTTCTTGGACTTCGCCTTTAATTTTTCAATGCTAATCGATTATTCTTCAAGTGCAACAATACTTCCGTTTTTGATTACTTTTTTTGCTAATTAATTTAAAGTATTGTGTGGTTGCGAGAAGATTGTTACTCTAATAGTTTCCTGCCTGTATTATTTGTCAATAATTGAGGAATGATTAAAATGGTTGATTCCAAGACCATATTGCTGGTCGATGATGATTATGAATTAAGTGACGGGCTGAAGCTTATTCTTGAAAAGAGCGGTTACAAAGTTCTTCAGGCGAGGGACGGGGTGCAGGGAAGGCAACTGATATATAATCAACGCCCAGATTTGGTGATTATCGACATGATGATGCCTAAAATGGGTGGATACCCGGTGTTAGAGCATTTTAGGGGAAAACAAGATGTTCCTCCATTTATTATGATGACTGCAAATGAAGGTCAAAGGCATAAGGCCTATGCTGAGTACCTTGGTGTGGTTGATTACCTGCGCAAACCGTTTTCCATGGATGAATTGCTTGATGCCGTTAATAAGGCGATCAACGCCCCTCAGAAATCTAAAGAGTAAGTTTTTATTAATCTCCATGATTTAAAATATCACTTCATGATTATGGAGGAAGGTTTTGTCTAATCCTTTGCCTGCTGCATCGATAATTCTTGAAGATCGTTATTCGCCCGGAAGTATTTTTCTCGTTCAACGAGCGAAAGCTTTAAAGTTTCTCGGTGGATTTCACGCATTTCCCGGAGGTAAAGTTGATCCCCCTGATGCAGGAATGGCACCATCTCCAAACCCATGGGATATAGCGGTGGTGGCGGCTATCCGGGAATTATTCGAGGAAACGGGCGTACTTTTATGTCGCGATAGTTTGAATAATTCAATTAAGTCTAGTCCGAGATTAGCTCAAATAAGGTGCGACCTTTTAGAAAAAAGAATCGATTTTGCCACGATCCTACGGGA
>RGXB01000283.1 GCA_010029555.1 bacterium | reverse complement strand
AAAACAAGAAATATAGTTTAATTTTCAAAAAACAACTAAAAGCAGATAAATAAAGCGAAAATTTTATCTAGCTGAACCAAAATGGGTAAAACAAATAATGAGAGCCTCGCCTTTACAAAAGAGCTTTTACAGGGTATACAAAAATTAATAAAATTACGGTTGTTTTAATCCAAGAATGGACGATCAGGAAGAAATAAGCAGGCTCAGGGCCCATGTTGAAGCAAGCGACGATACTGAACACCATTTTCTGGAGGAGGAACCGTTAGATGAAAAAGAGTACGCCCTGCAGACTTTGGAGCGCTACTCAGGGTGTAGCCCCTCCCTATTTCAACCGCTGGTTCTTTTGACAAACTTCCCCATCTATGTACAACATTTTGCCGAAAAGCATGGATTAGAGGTTTTTGAGGGGAGTATGTTCAAAGTGGCACATGACCCTAAAAACGAGATCACAATTTGCGACTTCAAAATAGGATCACCCGCTGCGGCGCTTGTGGTGGATCTTTTATCTTATATCAAGGTTGAAGCGGCTTTGATGCTTGGGCTTTGCGGGGGGCTGAGGCGAAAATATAAGGTGGGGGAGTTTTTTATGCCCATCGCAGCGATTCGAGGAGAGGGGACCTCCCACCACTATTTTTCCCCCGACGTCCCCGCCATGGCAAATTTTACAGTATCAAGCGCCATATCTCAAGTCCTTGATACCCACCATCTGATGCACCATATCGGAATCACCCATACCACCAATATCCGTTTTTGGGAGTTTGATCCCGAATTTAAAAAGAGATTGATCACCTCAAGGTCCCAGGCGATTGAAATGGAGTGTGCAACAATTTTTATTGGCGGATACTATAGAAAGCTATCTATTGGAGCTCTTTTGCTTATCTCTGATCTACCCCTTCTAAGAGCTAAATCTAACGATTCGGTGAAAGCGCTCTATAAAGAAAAGATGCCACTTCACATCAGCTTGGGAGAAGAAATTTTGCTTAAAGCAAGGCAACTTCTTGATGAAAGGGAAAAAACAAAGAAAAAGAGAAGTTAGCCTTTACTACTCTCAAATATATCGTAATGCTGATTCTTGAGGCGTAACGTTAGGTTTTTACGAAAATTTGGATGGTAAAACTGCTCAATTTTTTGGAAGTCTTTGTCCCTTATATCCAAATTCACCTGGTAGC
>RGXB01000282.1 GCA_010029555.1 bacterium | reverse complement strand
AGGAGGAAGAGATCGGTCCACTTCTCCAAGGAGCGCCGATGAGGGCCGGCGCAATCGGAACCTTGTGGGAGGGTGCGGACCGACCGGGACACTTTGACGGCGTGCTCACCGTCGTCAACCAACTCTTCTCCATCGTCCGACCATCTCGCGCTCGGTTTGGGGAGAAAGATCGGCAACAACTCACGATCATCACACAGTGGGCTCGTAAAGCGTGGAGTGGCCTCGTCATCGATCATGGTCCGACCGTTCGCGACGAAGATGGATTGGCACTCTCGAGCCGCAACCGTCGACTTTCACCTAGTGGTCGAAAAGAAGCCCTTTCCATCAATCGCTCCCTTCGCGCGATCGCCGCACTCCATGGATCCGGGAATAATGCTGTGGGCGCACTCCTTGATCACGGTCGATCGTTGTTATCACCCGAACTCGACGTGCACTACCTCGCGATCGTCGACAGTGAGACGCTGAACCCGATCGACGAGGCTCGATTTGGTTCGATCGTCCTCATCGCCGCTTCCGTTGACGGGGTTAGACTGCTCGACAATCTCGAACTTTCCTGACCACTCGATTCGTCAGCGATGCACCGACGGATTTGTCTGGCGCATTCTGTAGCGATACGTGCGAATGTCATCTCCTGAAAGAATCCCTCCGCGAGCCAAGGATCGACCGTTCTGCCAATTGGAGAGACCCAACTCTGGTCGCCCAAGCGCGTACTGCCCATCTACCCATCGGGTGAAACCATTGCCGACGAATGGTGCGTTCAAGATCTGCCAAGCAAGGTCTTGTTCGGCTTGATCGGTGCCGAGAACGGACGCAACGAACTGTGGCGAGTATCGATTGCACAAGTCCAATGAGTCCTTCACCGACTCGGTGACCACGAAGAACAACTCGGGAACGTCGTCCCACTCCCACTCCGTCGCGAGATTGTCAGTGGAGTCGATGTGTACGTCGACATGACCTCGTTGCAAGAATTCCGCGTCACCTGCAGCGAGTCCGACGACATGAAGCGTGGCGCGTGAACCCTTTGCTCTTGAAAATTCATCAAGGTGGGTAGCAATCACATTTCCGACTTCTCTCCATCGAGAAACCGGCGCACAGCACACATTGAGCGTGTTGCACACCTTCCTGTCAAGGGAATGCCTGAACGTCTCTGCAAACCACCCGATCACGAC
>RGXB01000281.1 GCA_010029555.1 bacterium | reverse complement strand
ATTCGCTCACATGCTCCAACATGATCCATCAACATAGATCTTTCCCGATCCATCTGAGCAAATGCAAATGGATTCAGATCCCCCTTATCCAAAGCTAAACGAAGCAATCCGGATATTTTCAACAAAACATAAAAGGGCATATGACTTGATGCAATCAACTTTTCAGCTTCACTTTTTCCCAACAACTGTTCAAACTTGCCCAATTCTTTTTCAGATCGCAATGATTCTTTTGCAGCATGAGGAAAAACCTTCACCCAGGTTATCACCTCCTCACGCCAAACCTGATCTTTAGGGCCATAAGCCAGCGCTTCCAAAGCTAGATTTCTACATTGATTTACAATGCCACCCCATAAGGTTCTGCCTTCCCACCAACGGTCGTAGCCGGCATTGGTACGCAATATCAATAACAGGCCCAGAGCAGCCCCCGCAATTTCATGCGGGCCCACCTCCAGCCCTAGGTTAACCTTAAAAACCTCTTCAATATAATGATCAACAGCACATATCAATCCAGCTATTAATCCAAAAACAAAAACATTTAAAATTACAATTGGGGTTACCGAACCCTTGATGGAAATCGCCTCACGCCAGAATGTATAAACTTCAACAAACTTCATCTTGCATCCTTTTGTTGATGCTGGAGTTGGGATTTCGCATTTTCTCCCTTAACAACTTTTGCATCTTAACCAAACAAAAGAATCATTGCAAACACACGAATATTTACATATTTGCAACCAACAAGAATTGCATCCTTAAACTGAAGTATGCCTGCAACCACCAAGCACCATTAAAAACATAGGATTATTTGTCATGGTATTGATGGCCACCATCCCAGGAATCATCGGGGGGATTGTTCAGATACTCCTTACAACGATCAACATAAATACGGGACAATTTATCATCAGGATTTTCATTGGCTAATGTTTCGAACAGACTCAACCCAATCGACCATTCTTTTTTAGAATAAGCATCAAAGGCCTTTTTAAATTCCACACTAAACTTGATGATACTTTCCGATGTTTCCCCTGCTATACCCAGCAATTCATGAATCATTATCTTTTTGTCACGCCCTTTCACACCCACGAGATCAATTGGACGGGTGACCAACCTGACTCCGCACGCCTTTAAGATAAATTCTGAAATTATTATTGTAGTACCATAAACTTTATTTAA
>RGXB01000029.1 GCA_010029555.1 bacterium | reverse complement strand
AAATCATGGGCAATCCCCTGAAGAATTTTTTGCAGCTCAGGTGCGGTCATGGTTGTAGGTTTATAGATTATGTACTGTGTAGAAGATACGGTGTGGATATCAAGTTTGGTGATGATATCGGTAAGTTGTTGGATAATCTGTGGGTTGCCTCGAACGGTAATAGTGTTGTTTAGTTTATTCCACTGCAAATCCCTCACCGCCGTGATGAAGGGCATGTTTTCACTTGAATCGGTAAGTTGAGACGTCATTTGGTTGAGTTGATCTAACACGAATTTACCCGATACGTTTTGCAGCTTAATGATGGAAAAGTCGGCCGTGGATCCAACAGGTTTGTCAATTTTATTGATAAGACTGGTGATCTCCTCGATCACATGAGGTGAGCCTTGTACTACAATGGAGTTAGTATCTTTATTCCAACGCAAGCTTTCCAGTGCTAAAATAAAGTCCTCATTTGCATCATCCTCTGGAATATCTTTTCCCATTGAGCGGATATTTTCGAGTACTGTCTTACCTGAGGCATGTTGTAATTTGATGATCGAGAAAGTGAGGTCTGATTTTACCTGTTGCGGGGTGTCAATGGTTTTAATGAGGTTCGAAATCTTGCTGATTTGGACAGGCTCTCCAATAAATAGGAGCATATCGGGTGCAATAAGATTAGCTTCATCCACCATTTTAGAAAAACTGGAGGAGTTATAATCGCTTCTTTTCGAGTCTTTAGCAATAGTCCTCAAGGCGATAGCAATCGATTGAATGGAGCGGTTTTGAGCTCTATACAAAAGAATATTGCCAGTGGTGATCGAGATTTGTTGTTTGGAGGCTTTTTCCTCTATTTGTTGAAAGACTTCAAGCGCTTTATCTGCAAGCTCGGAGCTGCCTACAATGTATACCCGTTGAGTTGCGTCTTGTGGTAATAGGGAATAACTTTTTCCGCCACAAAGAGTGTCCAGAATTGGAGATGCAATAGACACCAACTCGCTCGGTTGAAAATATTGGGTGTCATAGATGATATTTACAGCCCCCGTTTCGGGTTGGTCAATGGCCTTGACCAAAGAGTCAATCGACAGAATATTTTGTACCACATCAGAGATAATCAAAAGCCTTCTCTCGTTAAAGACCTCAATCACACTTGTGGTGGATAAGAAGGGTTGAATCAAAGAGGAAATAACCTCTACAGGACTATTTTTGACTTGGTAGATTTTTGTCACAATAGGGGGGACAGATTCCCCTTTGACCGTCTCTGAGTTCAAAAGCATAGGCATCTCTTTGATGTCTTGGCTTCGATGGATAATGAGAGTGCCGTTCTCTTCAAGTAAATTGAAGCCCTGAATCCTTAAGGTTTGTACAAATCCCGAAACGATAGTCTCAATCGTCATCTCTTCATCCGAAACCAAATTTATGAAGAAATTAAGGTCGGAAGGGTTGTACACGAAATTCAGACCGGCGATTTCGCTTAAGAATTGTAAAAACTCTTCTGCTTTGACCTGCTTGAAGTTGATTTTATAGCGCGACTCGCGCGAAATTTTTTGCTTAGGGCGACCCCAGGCGTCGAGTCCATAGGGGATGATCGACGCTGCAACGCAATAGAAGAGTATACATTTTTTAAAGGCCGGCACCATATGCCCCTACATAAAAAAAACTCTTAATTATTGCAATAGAGCTCTTTAGAAAATGTTCGTAACCATCAAATGGGCATTAAAAAAAGGAAAAAAAGAAAAATAGATAAGCTGCTATTCTCCCCTTTTTTGTGTAAAATCTTGGTCAAAACAAAATCCAAGCTCCTCTAAATCTTTTTTAAGCTGCTCCGGACTCGAAAATAGCAGAGCATTCCAATGATGTTTCTTGGCCTGGAGGACATTTTCTATTTTATTATCAATAAATAGGGCCTCATGAGGCAAAAAGTGGGCCTGCTTCTCCACATAATCGTAGGCGGCTTTTTGGGGTTTTCTCATCCCTATTTCGTAGGACAAAACTAGTTGATCAAAAGGGGCGTAGTAGCCCAATTCTCTATAAATATCCGCTTTGTGCTTTTCGGTGTTGGAAAAAAGGATCACCCTTCTATTTTGCTCTTTAAGATTCTCAATAATTTCAACGACCTTTTTGTCAAAAAAAATGCAGTCCACCATTTTTTTTCTAAATTTTTTATAAAATTGCTGGGGGACCTCTTTTCCAAAATTATGGAAAACGTTTTTGAAAAAAAGTTTTTCCGACTCGGAGCGTAACAGCGCCTCCTCCCTTTCTACTAAAATAGCTTTCCCCTGTTCAAACGTGATATCCAGCTCTGTAGCTAAAAACTGGGCTAGGGGGTCAAAGTTTTTTTGCACCACAACTTCTCCAAAATCGAAAACAATAACTCTGATTTGGTCAGAGGGGAGCTGGGGGTCACTGGGACAAGAGGAAAAAAGGGAAAAGAAAATTAAAAAAATAAATATCATACTATTCGCGATGTATTAAGCGTATTTTGTGGGTGAGGGGCTCTTTTTAGAAAAATAAGAGGAGAGCACTCTCAAAAAGGTTTTAAAACTACCGCTAGTATAAAGAGGGGAGCTGTTTAAAACAAATAAAGATCTTTAGGGATGGGGCGTATTGAAATTTTAGTCGATTCTTTGGATCACCAGGGCAGCTGGACACTCCCCTAGCACCTGGTTCTGAAAAAAAGACTTGTCAAAGATTTCTTTAAATAAATGGTCAACGGCTAATTTAGTGCCATCGATACCGAGAATGAGTGTATCCAAAGAGTCTAGGCGATCCTGTATGGGATTTGGTAAAGGGCCCCCTTCACCAAAGAAACGGCCGCCAGCTTCAAGATAACGGGGTGATTTGGCCGCAAACGAGTGGTGGGCGAGTGTAGTATTGCCGTAAGAAAACAGGTGAAAAAGGTTGGCCGTTGTGCTGGCATGAAGTAGCTGCAGGTGGCATATGTGGTGAATCCCTTTTTCTAACCTTTCTAAAAATTGGGACAGGGAAAATTCATTTTTTGTTGTCATCCATTCTAAAAGGAGCTTTGCTCTCTCGATAATTGTTTTGAGTTCTAAAAGGTGATGCATGTCATTTGCAGGACAAGAGGCCATAAGCCCTATGTAGGAGCCGTCGGGTAAGGTATGGTGTAGAAGGGCATAGGTAAATTGTTTAGGATGGGAGGAAACCACTACATCGATAGAAAGATCCATCAACATCTCCGGAACGGGGAGAATCAACGACTGTTTACTCTTTTCAATACTCTCCAAAAGATCCTTGAGGGTATCCTCTGAACTTTCATCTTTTGAAATAAGATTCTCTTTCAGATAAACCGAAAGATCTAGAATCATCTCCATCACATCTTGGTACCGTTTAAGAGGATCCTGTTCGGTAGCTTTTTTAACAAGGGGGCGTAGATTTTTGGGAACCAAGTCCAGATTCACCCTTCCAAAAGAGACTTTACCCAAAATTAACTCGTAGAAAATGACTCCTACAGCGTAAATATCTGTGCGGAAGTCGACTTTTTTTATCCCGTTTTTTTCGTTTGGAGGCATGTACGAGGGGGTCCCATAGAGAGGACCTTCGATCAATTCCTCCTGAGACGCTGCGATACCGAAATCGACTAACTTGACCTCGGAGTTTTCGGTAATGAGAATATTTTCTGGTTTGAGATCTCTGTGTACGATCCCTACTGAATGGAGATACAGTAGGGCGTACAGCGTTTTTGTGATCACCTCAATCGATCTTTTTAAAGAGAGCGAGCGTTGTAAAATAAACTGTTTTAAAGAGATCCCTTGGACAAATTCGACAGCGATGTAGAGTCCCTCTTCAAACTCTCCCTCCTCTAGGTAGTGGACGATATTTGGATGTTGCAGATTTTTTAGGATCGAACCCTCTTTAAGGAATATCTTTTTGCGCGACGAATCTTTAAGGATGTCATAACTCAAAACTTTCAGTACTGCAAGTTGGCGGCTACTCTCGTGTATCCCCAAGTAAAGGCGTGAAAGGGCCCCTGTGGTCAAAAGCTTTTCGATCCTAAAGGGTCCAATTTTAACAGGAAGGTCAGTATTGACCGAAGCAACATATAAAGGGACTGTAGGCTCGTGATAAAATTGGGCCATCTATTCCAAAACTTTGAAGAAAAGTTGTTGATCAAATTCGACAATTTCTCCCCGGCGAAGAATTTGTCCCTGGAAAGTAAGGTAGACTTTTTTAGGATCAAGTTCGACTTTGAGGACACTTTGAGGTGTGAGATCGGCAAGAGTTTGGTAAGGGACAGTGATAGAGCCTAGCTCAATTTTACAATCAAGCCCCACCTCCTCTAAAACGACACTTTTAGGAGCGTGCTCTTTTTTATGAGAAGTTTTTTGAGGTTCGAGCTCCTCTTCGCCTTCGCCAAGCCTATCGTTTTCGTCATCGTCATGAGGGGAAAAATCCTCCTCAAAGTCGGAAAATTCTTTTTCATCAAAGTCATCTCTAGAGGACATAAACTTCTCCTGAGGTTTTGTAGATAGCGGCGTGAATTGGGTTAGATGAGATTCTTTCAGCACTGCACTTAACAAGGGGGTGTTTTTATAACAGATATGCACCACAAATTCATCATCGAGAACGGTCGCTGAGATGCCCTCCAGGAGAACCAAATCAAGCTTTTCCAGCCCTTTGATCTCTTTTTTACTGAGTTGTATTGCCCCTAATTCCAGATGTAACGGAAGATCCAATGAGGCGACAGGGGGAGCTTTTTCGACAGGATGTTTGTGGTAGTGTTCTTTAATCTTAGCAAGGGTTTTTGTGGGAACAAGCAGGCGTACGGAGAGTGTTAGCCCTGGTATTTCAAGGGTTAAATCAAAAACCTCAAAAAGCCCCTCTTGTGGAAAAGCGGTAGTAAGCGTCATCGACAAACCTTTAAAAAGGTGCAGCTCATCGATTGCGGCAACCCCTTTTAGGGATAAAAATTTCACTACTCCTTTAAAAACATCTGTGGTGCTAGGGAGTTTCCCTTTTGTGAGGAAAAGGTGCCCTTTCTCCACATCTTGCGCTCTATATAGAAGAAAAATCGGGGCTTTTAGGGGCTCAACGTGGATCGCTTGCACAAAAGGTTCTGGACCAAGGTCGTTGTACACGGCTTGAAGATCCATCGTGGAGATGGATTCCACCTCTAAACGGGTCTGGGGGGCATGAAGATGTTTTTGGAGAATCGGTTCTAGTTGATCGATAGGCAATTTTGGAATGTCACCAAATGGGGATTCTCTCAAATCTTCCGGCAAAAGGAAACGGAGTTTTTGGATCCAATTAGGGTGCTTGCTCATCTTCATTCACACCATACACGCTTTCGTGTTGTTTGCAAAGATTTTTTATTGTAACCGAGTGCTCAGGGTGCTGCACAATCGACTTAGGGAGAATCAGTCGTAACTCATAAGGGTAGACCATCGCTAAAATCTGCTGGTAGAGTTCGGGGAGAAAGGGGACCAGGTTCTCCAGAGCCTGTTGCCCCCCTTGTATTTCGAGTTGGATCTCCATCCTTGCCGTGTCAAAGTAGCGCACTTCAAAAAAGATCTCCTCTTGACGGTCTTTAAAAGGGAAATCCAAGGAGAAGTTTGTGATCTCCATCCCCTCTTTTTTTAATAGAGCAAACCCTTTCAAAACCTCTTTTTGTGCCAGACTTAAAAAGGACAAAGTTGCCTGCTCGATCCCTTTTTGGGGATCAGCAAAAATAAAATGGGGTGAAAAAGGGGAAGGGAGCGGCACTGTGATTCCGAAAGGCTCTTTTTCCTCCTCCAATACAAAAGGCTTAGAGCCCTGTTCAAAAGAAGTAGGACGTTTTAAAGGGGGAATAGATTGGGAGATTTCCATATGGGGTGCTTCTATCTGTTTTAAGAATTCTTTTTCAGTTCTAAGTGTTTGTGCTTTTCATCAAGAGTTTTGAGTCTTGATAAAATATATTCACCCTCAACAGAATCGACCAAAAGAAAGCTTTGCACCTCCTCCTCGTAGGCGAAAACATCACCTGTTCCGACATCAAAATACCATCCCCATAGCTTCAAAAGACCCATTTCCATTTTTTCTTTGATCACAGCATAGGTTTTGAGATGCTCAATCTGCTTCAAAACGTTTTCTTTAGCGAGTCTTTCCACCGATTCGCATTGGTGAGGCTCTTGGCCAAAGGAGAGCCAGTATTGTAAACTTTCGGGGAGTTTCTCTTTTCCCTGCATAAGGGCATGCATTGCGCCGCAGTTGCTATGGCCACAAACGATGATGTTCTGAATGGGTAGCTGGCTGACAGCAAATTCGATGCTTGCCCGCTCTGAGGAGAGCACTGATGAGGGGGGGATGATATTCCCTGCATTTCGTAATACAAAAAGATGCCCAGGATGAGTAGAGGTAAAAAGATTGGGAACTACGCGGCTATCCGAGCAGGTGATAAAGAGTGAATCGGGGGTTTGCCCCATCGCAAGATGGCTAAAACGGTCTCTATAATCGGCTAAGTGGAGTTTTCTAAACTCTAGGATTCCCTGGACAAGTTTCAGCATACAACGCACCTTTTTGGATTTTTTCGCTAAAAATGAAATTTTTTTCGATCAAAATGTTAAGGAGATTCTACCATGGGAATTCGATTCATGACCACAAAAAAGGGGAGAAAAAGAAGACTAGCCAGTTTTTTTGACTTTGAGATTGCGCCGCTTTTTCTCCTCTCTTGTCTCGTCAAGCAGATAGGGCTTTTTCACCGAAATCTGGAAATTCGGTAAGGAGGCTCGGAGCTGCTGCTCTAGATTTTGTACCTGTGGGTCAAGGAGTTTTTGCCCCTCTACGGATGCGTAAAGTGTAATATTGAACGCATGGGGGGCTGTATCAAAATGTTCAATATCGACATGCGCCCCATCCAGTGGCGAGCTGGGTAAATGAAGAATGATGGAGGTGGTTGTTTTCCCTTGGAACTGCATGACTGTCATCATCCCTACAAGTTTTTGAAAAAGTTCAAAAATTTGTGGGGAAAACTGTGCGTAAGGGGGGGATGCGCTTAATGAGGGTGACAAAGCCGCTTCTACCGTGATTTGCGGTTGTGGGGCAATTGTTGTCTCATCGAAAGACTTAGGAGCAATCTCTTGGGAGGCTGCGATGA
This sequence comes from bacterium, assembly GCA_010029555.1. Lineage (GTDB taxonomy): Bacteria > Chlamydiota > Chlamydiia > Chlamydiales > RGXB01 > RGXB01. The sequence continues at coordinate 4,982 of RGXB01000029.1, read as the reverse complement.
GGGGCGGTTTTTCCTGCTCTACACCACGAGGGCCTTTTTTCTCTTTTTCAGATTTGTGTGGGATACCATCTGGAGGGGTTTTATGGGGGTGAAATATCTGCTCTTTAACAACAGAAGGGCTCGCCTCTACTTTTTCTTTTTTTTCAGATTTGTGTTGGGTGCCATGTACAGACTCTTTATGGGGTAGGGGTTTTTTTGAGGGGTGCATGTTTTCAAGCTCACCTTCAATTTTTTTGAGCTCTTTGAAGGCGTCATGCTTTTTAGGAGGTGCAACTTCCTGATTTTTTTTCAGGGGTTCTTCTGATAACGGGGCTTCCAATAGATCTTTAGAGGGGGGATTGCCGGCAGTGGATTTGATTTGAATAGAGTCGGTTTGCGTTAGATCGGCCCCAGTAGCCATTTGATCTGGAAGTTTTGAAAAATCCTCGTCATTCTCAATCTCTTGAGTAGTTTGTCTGGAGGGTCCAAGGGAGAACTCTTTTGTTTGTTTATCGGACATCAATTGGGAAAAAATATCGGGCTTGGCGGTGATCTCATTCTCCTCCTCCGCCTCCTCCTCGTCTTGTTTTACGTAACGGTTTTTTGCCCCTCTTTGGTCCGATTCTGCGCTACTTTCTACACCCATAACTTTTTTGAATTTGTCCGGAGTCGGTGCGTTTTTCCCCGCTTCTAAGGGATCTTTTGGTGGGGTACCGGAAATGTTTTGAGGATGGGACATAAGGGCTCAATTAAAGGTTTTAAAAAAACAAAAAGGTTCAATAATTGTCTCTTAAGCTAAAAAACACAAAAAAAGCAAGCGCTCTATTTTCCGCCCGGTTTGTATTTTCGTGCTGTATGGATCGTGGTGCCAATCTCGTCTGTTTCTTTTACGTCATAGGCTTCGAGCTCTTTACGGACCTCCAACTCCCAATCCTCACGATGAAGGCGTAATTTTTCGACATCTTGACGCCTTTGATCTAAAAGAATTCTTGCCTTATCCACATCGTCTTGAGCCGATTTCACCTCTTTTTGCTGCTCTAATACTTTCAGGTGTTCTTTTTTGAGCTTTTCTTCCACAACAACTTTAAGGTAGCGCTCTTTGACAATGATTTGGTCACTGGTGGTCCCTTTTTCCATTTCATCCATCATTTGGCGAATCTTATCGAGTTTGTGCTGTTTAATGAGTTCAAGGTCTTTCATGTACTGATTGAGCTTGGCTTGCTCCTTAAGAAGGAATTCTTTTTTTTCTTTAAGACTTTTTTCGGCCTCTTCAAACCGCTTTTTCTTGATCTGATCAATTTCTTCAAGCGGGTATTTCGGTTTTTTCACCTAAATAGGGCCCTTAATTGTTGTAGAGTCTCCTCTAGGGTAGATTTTTCGGTGATGCCCTGTTTTAAAAAACGTTGTACACGTTCGATATATTTGATCGCATAGTCAGCTGCTTTGTCTGAGCCGGGTTTGTATTCCCCTATGCGGATAAGGAGTTCATTTTTTTTGTAGTTTGCCAATACCTCGCGAATTTTTCCAATCAGCTCCATTTGCTCTTTTGAACAGACGTGGCTAAGAATACGGCTGGCAGAAGAGAGGACATCGATAGCAGGGTAATGGTATTGACGAGCAAGCTCGCTCGATAGGATGATGTGTCCGTCAAGAATCGATCTGACCTCGTCGGAAACAGGCTCATTCATATCGTCACCTGCGACTAGGATAGTGTAAAAAGCCGTTATAGAGCCTTTGTCGGAGTTTCCCGATCTTTCCAAGAGGCGAGGAAGAGTCGCAAAAACCGAAGGGGTGAATCCGGCTCTGGCAGGGGGTTCTCCGGCGGCAAGACCCACTTCACGTAATGCTCTCGCAAAACGGGTGACCGAGTCCATCATTAAAATGACTTTTTTCCCCTGATCACGAAAGTACTCTGCAATCGCCGTACCAACGTAGGCCGCAGTGAGTCGCATTTGTGCTGCTTGATCTGAGGTGGACACGATCACGACAGAGCGCGACATCCCTTCCGGCCCCAAATCATTTTCTAGAAATTCCCTTAATTCGCGACCCCTTTCACCAATGAGAGCGATCACATTCACATCAGCTCTTGCATAACGGGCGATCATGCCTAAAAGGGTAGATTTTCCTCCCCCTGCCGCCGCAAAAATACCCACACGCTGCCCCTCACCGCAGGTCAATGCCCCGTCAATACAGCGAATGCCAGTCGAGATTGGGGTGTCGATCATTTTTCTTTTTAAAGGATCTGGTGGGGGGGACATGACCGGATAGGATTCTTCGAGGACAAGCGGCCCTTTTTCCTGCTCATCAAGAGGATTTCCTAAACCATCTAGGACTCTACCCAAGAGGTTTGGACCGACTTTAATGTGCAGAGTTGTCTTCAGCGGAATCACCTCGGAGGAGGGACCGATTCCGGTCATTTCTGACATCGGGGAGAGAAATACCTCGTCTTTAGTGAAACCCACAACTTCTGCCAAAAGAGGGGAACCTGTCCTTTTGATCATGCAGATTTCCCCCATTTTCACCTCGGGAACAACAGCTTTGATTAACAATCCCACAATTTCGGTGATACGGCCATTCATAGCCGTAAGCGAGATCTCGTCAAGCTGCTTGAAGACCGATTCAAAATCCATAAAATCGACCTGTTAGATTTGGACGTTGAATAGCGTTTTGATCCCCTCAATTGCTTTGGATAAGACAATGGACGAGAAATCTAGCTGCTGTTGCGCTCGATTGATTTTGACCTGAGCTAAAAGGAGGTCACCAGGGTTAACCAGCTGACCGCTTGAGGACATTTTTGATAACATGTTTTGGGCGCTTTCAAGCTGTTCTTGTCCATCACCAATAAGAGCCATGAATTTCGCTATAGGATTTTGCAGACCTTTTGTATCAATATCGCTGGTTGGTTCAACACCCACTTTTTGGGCGGCTTCTCTGATATTGGTATGTGCATCTTCAAGTTTACTCCGCACCAGAAATTTTTCAGAGGGTTTAAGCTTAAGATTAGGGGTGTTTAATTTTTGATTGATATCCCCGAGCTGAGAGGAGGTTGCCTTCATCTGCTGTTGAACAGAATCCATGGTGGGCGGACCGATGTTATTTGTTTGGGGGGATAAAGCTTGCATAGGAGAAGGAGCCTGCTGCACTTTTGCTTGGGGCTCTTCTCTCATGTAATCGGCAAACGGACGTTTTCCCGACTCTGAGGCAGTATTTTGATCTATCGGCGCCATACCGGGTATAGCAGAGGGATTGGAAAGCTTTGAAGGAACGTCGTTGTCTGCCATGGATTATTTTCTCTTGTGTCCGCTTATTTCTGCAGGGGATGGGGGAGCTTTAATGAATTTTTCGTAAAAATCACTTGCATTGTGGGCAAGTTTACGAATTTCTGGATCATGAGATTTGGACTGGGTTTTGTGTAAAAGCTCCACGCCCTCTTTACCCATATCGTTGCTAAATGTTAAGCAGACACCTAGAAGAGCCTGCGCAAATTCGTTATGGGGCTCTTTTTCTAAAGCTTGTTTCACATAAACAATAGCGGGCTTGAGTTCCAGTTTTAAAAAGTGCATGTAACCGAGGCCGATTTTTGGCATCACATTATTAGGATCTAAAACGTGAGCTGCTTTGAAGAGTTTTGTGGCGCTATCTTCATCTTGATGCATGATAGCGACAAATCCCGCCTCAAGGAGTAAAACAAAATCCTCTTTGTGGCTTTTGATAAAATCCGACATACTTTACTCCAAATTACCTATTCATGTTTGAGATAGAGTTTTTGGCAATTCCATTTAAGGAGCTCACCACGTTAGAGATCGAATCTCCAATCTGCGTCAAGTTTCCCACCTGAAACTGCAGCATTAAAAATTGACCCGGAGACACCGAAGTCATCTTAGAGGAGAGACACATTACAAGGTTTGCTACCTTTTTTTGGGCAGCTGTATAGTTTGTTATCATCTGTTGGAAGTACAGATGCACACCATCTTGTCCACTCATATTATGACCACCTTGCTGAGTGTTTAATAAGCTTCTCTAAAGAAACATAACCGTGTAAGAGATGACCAATATCATCGAATTCTGCAGGATTGGTTCCGTGACGGATTTTTTCCTTCAATTCTTTGATTCTTTTTTCACATCTAGTTTCGATTTCAGCTCGTTTTTTCGGATCTTTGAGTTCTTTTTCCAAGTCAAACTTGAAAATCTCTCGTGCCGGTTTATTTTGTCCTAACATGTCTAACCAACATTTCTTCTTTTAAGTCTATAAATCTCATAGGTTAAGAATTGAAGTCAATTTTATATTTTACTCCATCCTTCTCTAGAAAGATTTCTTTTGTTGTGATACCTGTAATCGACATTCCGTCTAGCATTTTCCCTGCGGAGAGAATCTTGCCGTTAATCAAAACAAAGGCCTCTTTACCATCTTTAATTGAGCTGCCCATCACTTGATACTTTGAGGTTAAATCGATTCTGGCAGAGGAAGCGGAGGTAAAGGTGACGATGCTCTCCACATTTTCTACCCCTTTTACCTCTTTCACCTCATCCAGGATTTTTTTATACGAGCGCTCTTGCTCTTTTTCTACAGGGCCCGAAAGTACAAGCTCACCTAGAGAATAGTTGAACGTGATGGAGCCAAATCCTGATCGGGTCAATAGTGATTGGATCCTTTGCTGCACCAAACTATTGATCACAAGTTCATTTTTTAATTGGTTAAGGTAGGTAAAATTCAAAGCGATGTACTCTAAAAGTTCTGCCTGCTGGTCGATCGTTTCCAAATAGCCGCGCAATACGAATTGGGAGGGGGCGATTGCTTGAATCATAATCCCTTTCCAGTTGGGGTTTGTCTGAATCAATGCATTCGCGTTTTGCCAAACAAGCTCATCGATCACCACCGTATCCTCAATATTTTTTAAAAAGGGGAGTTGATTGAGTACAAAGAGCATCTCTTCATATTCGATCTCGTTGAGAACATGCCCGACTAAAAAGAGCTTTCCGGTAGGGGGATTGAAGGTGTATTC
>RGXB01000280.1 GCA_010029555.1 bacterium | reverse complement strand
GCATGTCGAAGATCTCGGTCGCCTCGTCGAACGACGACATTCTCCGCGTTCTCCACGAAACCGCCGATGCGGTGTACGGCGTGTTGAGCACCAACACCGATTGGGGCCCCTCGGGCCAACGCGCCACGCAATATGCCGTTGACCTGCGCGCCGACGCTGCTGCGCTCGAGGTGTTGCACGCAGCTGGCTGTGCCGTGATGTCAGAAGAAAGTGGTCGCACCGGCGAGTGGAACGACGACTCCATCATCGTGGTGATGGACCCACTCGATGGTTCAACGAATGCAAGTCGGCGAGTGCCGTGGTATGCCACTGCGCTCGCGGCGGTCGACAAGTCGGGCCATCGAGCTTCGTTGGTGGCGAACCAGTTCACGAACGAGAACCGCTGGTCGGCCACTCGCGGTGGGGGAGCCTTTCACAACGACGACCGCATCGCACCGTCGCGCTGCGAGCGACTGTCTGACGCCGTGGTCGGCATATCGGGAATCCCCAAGAAGCATCCGGGTTGGGCGCAGTTTCGCGCGATGGGTGCCGCTGCGCTCGACATCTGCCTCGTCGCGCAGGGCACGCTTGATGCGTGGGTCGATATGTCGTCACATGGTGCGTGGGACTATATGGCGAGTGTGCACGTGTGCATCGAAGCTGGCGCCCCAGTCGGCGAACTCGGCGGTCGCGATCTCATCGTCACGCAACACGGCGAACGTCGCTCACCGGTGATTGCAGCAACCCCGGTGTTGTTCGATCAAGTGCGTCGCATCCGAGAGTTGGTGTGACGCCGTGGCGCGCACCATCGCCGGGTCGCACGTAGTCGTAGTGGGGGCCACTGGCGTGCTCGGCGCGAGAATCGCTGCTCACTTCGCCGCTGATGGTGCACGCGTCTCTGCAATCGTGCGCGACCACACTCGGCTGGATGGTTCGAGTGTCTCGCAGTACGCGCTCGCCGATGTCACCGATCACGCAGCACTCAGCACCGCATTTACCTCGGTGGCGCCGTTCGAAGGTGTCGTGAACGCAACCGGAGTCGTCGCCTTCGGCAATGTGGCCGAGCTTGACGACGTGACGCTTGCCAGGCTCTTTGCGGTCAACGCCGTGGCGCCGATCGCAATGCTGCGCGAATCTGCACCGCACCTTGCAGACGGCGGATTCTTCGTCAATCTCTCGGGTGTCGTTGCG
>RGXB01000279.1 GCA_010029555.1 bacterium | reverse complement strand
TCCTTTGCTACGATGCATTCCTATGCGTATCCAAATCAAATACTTTTTAGCCCTTTTACTACCTTTAGCGACCCTAAAAGGGATTTCAAAAGAGAGCTCTTTTCATAAACTTAAATCAGTAAAGACTAAAATTGCGGTGAATAATATTCCCCTTGCGAAAGTCAACGGGCGGATTATTTCGCTTGCCGATGTCGTTAAAGAGCTCGATATGCGCATGTACCTGCATAGCCCCGACGAGTACAAAAACGTCAACAACCGCTTTGGATTTTATAAAGAAAGCTGGAAAAGACAGCTTGACGAACTGATTTTACTCGAATTTCTTAAAAAAGAGGCAGAAGAAAAAAAGATTAAAATTACCGATGCGGACATTCGTCAAGAGCTTGTAAGCCGCTATGGCAGCGATATGATCAACAAGCTTCATGAAGCGAATCTCACCTACGAAGATGCCAAAAATTCGGTAAAAAATGACATCTTAACGCAACAGATGAACTGGTTCGGTTTTGTGAATAAAATTTTTTACAAGGTTGGGCCTCAAACTCTGAAAAATGCCTATGATGAATTTGTGTCGATGAATCCGGGGAACGAAACATGGAAATACCAATTCCTCACAGTTCGGGTAAAAAACAAAGACAAGGCGGACCAAATTGCGTTCAAGATTAAAGCGTTGGATCCGACAACCTTCCCCAACCTCCAAGCATTTAAAGAGTCTCTAACCTCGCTTTTCTCCAAGGAAGAGGACTTCAGAATCAGTTTAACGGATGAACTAAATGTGGAGGATAAATCCATAGCCCCCTCTCACAAATCTATTCTAGCAAACATGCCTATGGAGACGTTAAGCTCCCCATCGTTCGTTCAGCAAAATAACGAACACGTGATCCGCGTCTTCTTTTTGAAAGACCATATCAAGTCTGAACCCATGCCCTTTCAACAAATGACCGAAAAACTGAAGTCTGAACTTATTGGGCGTATGGCTGAAAAGGAACGTGGTGTTTTTTTTCAAAAACTCAAGGAGAAGTATGGTTACAGCGATGATCAACTCTACCTTGCCCTACCCGATGACTTCACACCTTTCTCTCTTAAAGAAGAATAACTAGCTTTTTTGCTATATCCTTTCAAAGGGGCCCATTAAGCCCCTATTTCTTGTCTCGTCGTTCTTTTAAAAATTATCCC
>RGXB01000278.1 GCA_010029555.1 bacterium | reverse complement strand
GATCTTCAGTCGACAAACTTTTTTCAACCACTGGGTGGTGGGTCCAAAAATGATCGAGTTCCTTTGTGCTTACGACTTGCCTTGGTTGTCTGGAGAAAAGAGGTTGCTCTTTGGGGTAGATGATTTCAACAACAGGATCTGTTTGCATCGACAGTATTTTTTGTCGAATGCAAGAAAAGCGCCCTCTATCAGTGCATTTTTCCAAAATAATCTTTCCGGGACCGAACCAACGGGGATGAACACCTATTTTTTTGACTAAAATGGGGCGTCCCAGAAAAACACTCTTAACGTAATTGATAAAGGTGGGATCCTCAATTTGTCCGGTGGAGATGCCAAGTAAAAGCATCTCGGTAAGCCACTTGCTACCGCCCCGATCAAGATCATCTTTACAAGGGTCTGTTGTGGCTACAAGGTTTACCCCTTTTTTCAGGAGCTCCTCTTTAACCACAAGCTTTTGAAGCTGGTAAAACACCATCATGAAAGCGAGCCACTCCTCTTCAGAATAATCGGCTTGAGCATCAAAAATGGCTCGATGCACCCAATCGATCAACTCTTGGTAGTCATAACCTCTGCACTCGCTAGGGATGTGGACACCCGACACATCAAAAGGCTTTTGCTCTGTTTGGACAAGAGCCAACCTTTCTAAAAGGCGATCAGCCTGTTTCCTCTCCCCTTTGTGGAAAAAAGGGACCACATAATCAGACTCTTTTCTGGGGCAAAGGCTTTGTATCACTACATGAAAATTTGGATAAGTCTCCCCTAAGGCAAAGAGTTTCCTTACACGCTCAGATTCATCCCCAATACTGGCCAGCGCGCTAGTCTGATGCACAGTAAAAAGGATGTGTTCGTCTCTTTTATTCATATAGGAGATGAGAGCTCTAAAGTTTGGGGCAATCTGATCGCCTAAAGATGTTTGTCCAAAAGAGGCGATTTTTAACAGCGCATTTAGATAGCTACCGCCGATAGTGGGGCAGCCAGCTCGATAACGAGTAATCTCTCTTCCGCTTTGCAAAATCTCTTTATTGGAAACCATCGGGACATTCTCTTTAGTGTAGTATTTTACCCCCAATTCCCCCTCAAGCTTTTGTTTTAAAAGGGCAATTCCTGGCTTTCCTAATTGCCTCGAGTCGGCGGTTGCGATTTTTTGATCCAGCTCGAGGATTCGGCTTG
>RGXB01000277.1 GCA_010029555.1 bacterium | reverse complement strand
TTGTTGGCAACGATTCCCACCGGTCGACCGGAGATGCGCGCGAGCGACGTCAAGATCCCTACTCCGAAGTCGCGACGCAACTCGAGCACCGAGTCACGATCCGCGATGCCGTCGATCGCCCGACGCACGTCATAGACCCGCACGCGTTCGACGGGAACCACATGGGCGAGCGCAGCGACATCGGGCTCCTGCCACGTGGACCGACGTCCCTGGAAGTACGACAGGTACCGCTTGGCCGCGTCGACGGCCTCAACGTCATTTGCAGCGCGAACGTCGGAGAAATCGTTCCGGCGGGTCGCCCACTCGTCGTCATCGAGTCGATGAAGATGGAGCACGTCGTCGAGGCTCCTGAGTCCGACGAGGTTGTGCGCGTCTGGGTCGCTCCAGGTGACACGGTGCGCAAAGGACAGTTGCTCGTCGAGGTGTCACCTGTGCCGAGGTCGAGTGCTGCGAAAGAGTCGAATCGAACACCGGTGATTGCCGATCGGGCTGACGTGGCTCGTCTCCGTGAGCGACGGGGTTACCTCACGGACGAGGCGAGGCCTGAGGCAGTTGCGAAGCGACGCGAGAAGGGTCGTCGCACGGCGCGCGAGAACATTGCGGACTTGTTGGACGATGGCTCGTTCCAGGAATACGGGGGCTTCGGCGTCGCGGCTCAGCGCCAGCGACGCAGCGAAGAGGACCTCATCGCCAACACTCCCGCAGACGGACTGATCTGCGGAACGGGAACGGTCAATGCTGACGACGCTGAAGACGGCCGCGCGAAAGTGCTCGCGATGAGTTACGACTACACCGTGCTCGCGGGCACGCAAGGGTATGTGAACCACAAGAAGACGGACCGCGTGCTCGAGGTTGCTCGACGCAACATGTTGCCTGTCGTGTTGTTCGCCGAGGGCGGCGGCGGTCGACCGGGTGATACCGATGCACCAGTCGTCGCTGGACTCGACGTGATGTCCTTTGCGTCGTTCGCCTCACTGTCGGGACTCGTGCCGCTTGTTGGTATCGCTTCTGGCTATTGCTTCGCTGGCAACGCGGCCCTGCTTGGTTGCTGTGACGTCGTGATTGCCACCGAGGACTCGAACATCGGAATGGCTGGGCCCGCGATGATCGAGGGCGGCGGACTCGGCGTCGTCGCACCAACTGCGATCGGTCCGATCGGGGTGCAGACGA
>RGXB01000276.1 GCA_010029555.1 bacterium | reverse complement strand
TTTGCCATTTAATTTAGATAACAGGTTGGCAACAACATTCTTACGTTTGTTTTCGAATTCCTGATTAAGCCTGGCAATTACCGGCCCATTACGCCTGCGTTCCCAGTCTGCCATGAATCTAGAAGATTCTTGTTCAACAATTACTTCCGCCTGAGGAACATGCTTCAAACGCTCCTTGAGTGTTGATTCACGAATTTTCTGTAGGTCATCAATATTAAAGAGGCATGTTTGATCACCATCGTGGATCTCGGGATCAAAATCTCTTGGGACAGCAATATCCAGGATAACCAAGGATCGGCCATTGCGTTTATGGGAAACTGAAGCAAAAAAATCTTTGGTAACGATTGGCTCTTGAGAACCTGTGGAACTGATAATTATGTCAGCATGAACAAGAACCTCAGAAAGATGTTCCCAAGGGTAGACCTCGCCGTTACAACTTGAAGCCAGCACTGCACTTTTTTCAGGACTTCGATTGGAAACAATGATTTTCCTTGGATTAAGTTCCTGCAAGTTTTTGAGAGTAAGTTCTCCCATTTTTCCAGCACCTAGAATTGCAACCACCTTATCGCCAAAATGATCAAACACCTGTTTCACATATCCAATAGCAACACTTGAAACAGAAATATTTCCACGGGAAATCAGGGTTTCGGTGCGAACTCTTTTGGCTACTCGCCTGGCCTGCCGAAATAAAGAGTAAAGTAAAGGTCCGGCAGTGGATGAAGCAGAAGCGGTTTCAAGTGCACTCTTAACCTGCCCTGCGATCTGCCCTTCCCCAACGATCATACTATCCAAACTGGCCGAAACTCTGAAAAGATGCTTAACTCCATCGATCGCACCAAGAAAGAAAAAGTTTTTTTCAACAACGTCAATTGGAACAACGAAGAACTCGGAAAGAAATTTTTTAACAACGTCTTTTCCCTGAACCTCAAGGGTATCAATGCCAACGGTATAAATCTCAACCCTGTTGCAAGTTGCAAGAATAATAACTTCGACATTGGAATTAGCACTAAACCAATCAAGGGCAGCTTTAAGACGATTGTTATCAAAAGAAAATTTTTCCCGTATCTCAATGGGAGTATTTCGAAAATTGCAGCAGGTTACCAGAAGATTCATTTCCCCACCTCTTGTGGAAGATCGTGTGGAAGAATCAGGCAAAGAATTAGCAATGCA
>RGXB01000275.1 GCA_010029555.1 bacterium | reverse complement strand
CCTCAATCCAACACCGGAAAATAAAAAAAAGCAAAATCAACTAAAAAGAGAGCTTGCTGAGGCTGCAAAGTGGATACAGGTCATTCAAGACATGCTCCCATCAAACGAAGTCAAAACCTCTCCCTCCATCTTGACCGATATTCTTAGAAAGATCCTGAATAAATGATGAAGATCGAACTCGAAGAAGAGAGAGTTTTTGGTCCGTATACAACGACCAGTCTCTCGCCGATGATGCTTCAATGGCACCAGATCAAGTCTAGCTGCCCGACAGCTTTGCTCCTTTTTCGCCTAGGGGATTTTTACGAAGCGTTTTTTGATGATGCACAGACCCTTTCCTCTAACTGTTCGGTCACTTTGACAAAACGGCAAGAGGTCCCCATGGCAGGTGTTCCGCAACATATGCTTGAGACCTATCTTGAGAGGTTAATTCAAAAGGGGCTTATGGTAGCTGTTGCAGAGCAGACCGAAGACCCCAAAGCGACCAAAGGGATTGTAAAAAGGGCCCTTACAAGAATTGAATCCCCTGCAACCTACGTTGGACCCCTCGAAGCAAAGGTGACGCGCAAACAATTTTTCGCCTCGATTACACAACTCAAACACACTTATGGTGTAGCCCTTGTCGATTTGTCCACACAATCAAGTTGCGTCTATGAAGTAGATTCAAAAACCGCACTCACCGATCTTCTTGTTCAAAAACAGCCGAAAGAGCTTCTGGTGGAGCAGAAGTTTCAAGAGAAAGAATCCCTTTTTCTAACAGATCTCGAAAGGCATTTCCCCTTTAGAGTCACTGTGGGTAAAAACCACTACTTTCATCATGATACAGCCCTTCGTTTCCTTTTAACCCACTTCGGAATCCACCAAGTGGATGGTCTTGGCCTCAACGGCAAGATCGCGGCAATCAACGCGCTTGGCGCTCTCTATTCTTATTTAAAAGAGCATCAACAAAATATTGAAGCCCTTACCTCAGTTCAACTTGAAACCCTTGCAAACCATCTTTTGATTGATCATAGAACAGATCGTCACCTCAACATCTCCTCTAGTCTACTCGATTTTTTTGATCATACCACAACCTCCATGGGGGGACGGTTATTTAAAGAAGTTTTTGAAAAACCTCTTTTAGAGCCCCAAAAGATTGTAGAGCGGCAACAGATTACCATCTCTTTTTTAAAA
>RGXB01000274.1 GCA_010029555.1 bacterium | reverse complement strand
TCAGCACCAATGCCTTTTATTTTTTCAACGCTCCAACCTGGTTCAAAACCGCCCAAAGGAGCGTTTACCTTGTTTTTACCACCACCTGATTGTTCCACGCGAACCAAGATACCAACAGTTTTGGGGATATTGAAGGAAGCAACGCTGTTCCAGACACCGTAGTAACCATCTACAAGAACGCCACTGGAATTCTTGGAAAGAGATTCAGCAAGAATGATTTTAGCTTCAACAAATTCGTCGAATGTGGGTTCGCGATCCTGACCTTTTTTCTTAAGGCTGTCACGGATCATGGTGATCATTGAACTATTTTGGTCGGTAGCAACCATGGTCAGGGTGCCGTTGTCATTGCTGATTCGCTGAAGTCCACGAAGTTTGCCTGGGGTTAAACCTAAGCCAAGAAGCCGGGTTACAGAAATTGGGGAATTTGTTTTCGACATGACTATTAAAATCCTCATTTTTAAAACGGGGTATAAAATCCAGCTTTGGCAATTCTATTTGTAATTGTTCTTAGAGCAAGCATTAACCATGCAAATATGATGTAGAAGCATGATTTTTTAAATGAACTACTAAGATTTCAAAAATTATCTGTTTGCTTCCTCGGGAGATACTCTTTATATTTTCATGGAGGTTGTATTGTCCTTAGTGAACAAATGGAGTTTTTATTATGTCGATGTTTATTGGCGAATCTTTGGTAGGCGATGGCAATGAAGTTGCACATATCGATCTTTTGATCGGTTCAAAAGAAGGGCCAGTTGGCGTAGCTTTTGCTAATGCAATTGCAACTCAATCTGCGGGCCATAACAGCTTGCTTGCAGTTGTTGCACCAAATTTAATCTGCAAACCCGCAACCGTGATGATTACCAAGGTCACTATCAAAGGCTTGAAACAAGCTGTTCAGATGTTTGGCCCAGCCCAAGCTGGTGTTGCACGTGCGGTTGCTGACAGCGTTGCTGAAGGTGTTATCAGTAATCAGCAAGCTGAAAGCATGGTTTGTGTTTGTGGTGTATTCATTCATCCACAAGCAGCAGATGATAACAAGATTTTTGAATTCAATTATAAGGCAACCAAAGATGCCTTGAAAAAGGCCCTTGCAAATGAGCCTAAGGTTGAAACAATTACCGCTCAAAAAGACAAGGTAAAACACCCATTCTCTCCCAAGTAATACGTGGG
>RGXB01000273.1 GCA_010029555.1 bacterium | reverse complement strand
GCCTCGCCGGTGCGATCGGCGAGCGACTCGAGGAAGAAGGACTGGCCGAGGTCGGTGGCGTGCGCATCAACATCTCGGGATGCACGAACAGTTGTGGACAGCACCATGCCTCCGACATCGGTCTGTTCGGTGCCGAGCGTCGCGCACATGGCAAGGCACTCCCCGGCTATCAACTCCTCCTCGGTGGTCACGTCGGTGAAGAGCAGATCCACTTCGGAGACAAGGCGCTACGCCTTCCCGCCAAGACCGCACCGCTGGCCGTTGCCCGCGTCGTGCGACGCTTCGCCGAGGAGCGCACCGCGACCGAGACGTTCAGCACTTGGCTCGCTCGTGTGGGCGGCGCGACCGCAGTCGCAGAGGGTCTGCGTGACTTGGATGAGATCCCGACGCCAGAGCTGAACCCAGACTTCTTCGTCGACTACGGCGAAGTCGGACCCTACGTGGCCAACGTCGCAGAGTCGGAGTGTGCAACATGACGACCCCAGACACGATCGTCGTCGGCTCGCATCAATGGTCGGTCGCCGACCGCGCTCGATCCACCGTTGCCTTCGTCGGCGGCGTCGGAGCACTCGTTACGTCCAACCTCTTGCATGAGCGCTGGCTGACGTGGGTCGGTGTGACCCTCATCGTTGCATTCGCCTATGTGGCTACGACCTCCGGCCGTGTCGTGCGCATGACTCCCGATCGCCTCGAGGTGGTCGGCTTGTTCGGCATTCGCTCGATCGAGGCACGGGATCTGATCGAGGTGAGCGCAGCCGACGATCCTTACGGTTCAGTGATCGCGGTGTTCCGACCCGAGCGCGGGCGACCACAGAGCATTCCGATGGCGGTCATCGAGAAGCACCCACAGGGGCTCATCGCATTGCACCAGTTCATCGACACCGCAGTTGGATCAGGACAACTGGACCCTCGTCGGGTGTCGTTAAAGAACGAACTCGCGTTCTACTAGGAGAGATAGCGCGAGATCAGATCGCGATAGAACGCTCGCATCCTGACATCGTCCATCTGGTCGTCCGGTGCGAGCATTTCATTGTGAATGAGCATGAAGGCGAACGACATCGTGAGCTGGGTGAATGAGGAGATGTCGAAGTCAATTGTCACGTCGTTGCGACGAGCGATCGCGCGAATGAGTCGTGCGCTCGTCGCTTGGAACTCGCGTGCGAGTTCACT
>RGXB01000272.1 GCA_010029555.1 bacterium | reverse complement strand
ATTTTCTGTGACGCAAAAAGAGGTGCCACAGAGCCCAGCTTCCAATAATAAGAGCCAAAACAACTATTCTCGATTGGGTAAAAAGGGTGTAATCGATCTGGTTTACACCCGTTATTTTTGGAGTCACTAGAAAAGAGGGGACTCCTCGCAAATTCCCCTCAGGGACGAAACCGAAGTCCCTGGAGTCGGCACTTACTGCATGGTTATCGCCCAGGCAAAAATACTTCCCTTCAGGTACTTTTAGTCCAAATGTACGAATTTTATCTTTGTCCAACTGCCCATCTTTCAATAGCGGGGGACCATTGTCTACAAATCCTGGGTACTCTTTATTTTCCGCACCCCTCTTTTTCTCACCCTCTAAAAATTGGAGAAGCCTCGTGTCTCGTCTATCTAAAAACTTTTTCCCCATAAACCAAAGATCGCCATCTTTGAAATAGATATAGCGAGAGGGGAGTAGGCTCACATAGGCAGAATTGGGCCCGAATCTCACATCAAATTCGATACCAAAATTAATCAAAGTGATTGCCCGCTCCGTGTCAAATTGCATCAAAGGGGAATGCAATGGAATTTTTTACTACAAAACGGCTAGTTTGCAAGTTAGAAAATAGGGCTTTTAGGAGGTTTTCTTCTAACGGTAAACTCGATACCATATGCTCCAAATGTCCAACCCCCTGTTTGGTCAATAGGGTCTTATCCAGTTGCAGCACCGGGTGATGGAAAATTTTTAACAGAATTTTGTCTTGCTCTCTCTCAATTCTACACATCCCGAAATGGCCAAATCCAAAAAGATCGTAATAATTTTCTATAGGCTTTTGTGACGGCTGATTCGTGTAAATCACCCGCCCTAAAAAAGAGCCCCATGCTGTTCGATCGACTCTTGCAACAGGTAGGCTGGATTGGTATACATATAGGGTGTTTTTAAGCCAGCGGAGCTTGCCATCCAAGCGCATGAAGGGGATGTGTTCTAATTTGGCAAACGGGGCGGTACGAAATTGTGGGGAAATGTCATTTCCCTCTTTATCGATTCCGTAGATCCGTCCTCCGTAGAAATACAAAATATCCCCGGGCTTTCCAATTAACCTTTTAACGTATTGCTTATAGCCGTCGAATAGGTAGAAATATTTTGTTTTCACCCCATCAATGTCCATGTTTTCCCCGGTAAAGGTGATGA
>RGXB01000271.1 GCA_010029555.1 bacterium | reverse complement strand
ATATACACCGGTCTTGCCTTGGGGCAGGGGCATGGGCGCACGAAAAGCGGGATCAGTGAAATAGATGCCCCCATTGTTGGCAACCACCACATCATTTGGAGCGTTGAACCGATTGCCCATGTTTTTATCAACAAGAACCGTACGGGTCTTTCCATCGGCCGAATGAGCTACAATTTGTCCATCCATTTCACATGCAACCAATCTTCCCTTGGCGTCGAACATCAACCCATTCGCATGATTCGATTTTTCAATGAAAACAGAGACTTTCCCATCCTCAACCTTGTAGATTTTTTCATTGGGGATGTCAGAGAAGTAGAGATTACCGGATTTGTCACCCGCAGGTCCTTCGGTGAATCCAAAACCCCCTTGTACTTTCTCGATTTTTCCGATGGCACCAATTCCTTCGATGGTGTCTGCGCCCAACGATAACAAGGCACATGTCATAATACTGTAAAGCATGATCATCTCCATTAAGGTAAAAAAGGTAAGCACCTATCGTAGGTCAGGTTTACCCAAGATTCAATGGTTTGGGATGTGCTTTTTCAAGAATATGAGGGGAATAGGGCTGAAATCTGAAAGAATTAGGACAAAGATTTCATCCTTGCGAGTAAAATGTAGAAAACCAATGATAGAATGATAATAGAGGAAAAGTCTCTGCCAATACCCGCATGAACTTAACGGCAGACGAAGATTAATGGCCTATACAGATAAGATTTTGGACGGCTGGAATTTTCAGTCACAGGGGGGAGTGCCATGCGCAAACCAAAACATCTTTCTAGAGAAGATCAAGAAAAGCTGGACAACCTTACTCGAAACCTCGAAAAGGAACTCGAGCATTTCATTGGTTATCCCTGTAACACCCTGTTTGATTACTCCGCTTTGTATCACTTTTTGAAACTGCCCTTGAATAACATTGGTGACCCCTTTGTTCCAACCAATTATCACATCAACACTCATGAATTTGAGCGTGAAGTAATCGAAATTTTCAAGAAACTAACCAACGCCCCGAAAAAATCGACATGGGGTTATGTGACCAATGGTGGAACTGAAGGCAACCTATATGGTATTTTTCTTGCCCGCGAAATGTTTCCCGATTGCATGGTTTACTACTCTGAAGATTCGCATTATTCAGTAAATAAGATGAGAAATTTAACTAGCCAAGAACTGTATA
>RGXB01000028.1 GCA_010029555.1 bacterium | reverse complement strand
GGCCTTTTTTCTTGATGTAAAAGGGGAATTCGAGGTTGTGGATCTAAAAAATGGGCGTCGTCAAATCAAATCCTATTTCCCCAAAAAAGGGACCTTACAAATTAAAGATGGGATCAAATGGATCGAATCTTTTTGGGGAGTGCACCAAATCAAAGTGATACCCACACAAAATGATCCCGTATTGATTGATGGGGTGGAGTATTTTGGCAACGTGGAGGTGATTTCAGCAGACAATCTTCTGCACATCATCAACGAAGTGGAAGTGGAGGACTATGTCCGCTCTTACATGACCCACCATTTTTGTGATAAACCGCTTAACAGGGCCGTTTTGGAGGCGGTTTGTGTCGTAGTGCGCACTGACATCTACCATACACTTATGCGCAATCGGCAGGGTTTCTTCCATCTGGATGGGAAAAAAACGGGGTATCAGGGGGCCTCCTTGAGAGGGCTTTATCCTATGATCGATCGAGCTGTCGACGCCACTAAACACAAAATTCTTTTGTTTCACAACAGACCTTTCCCCACCTCCTGGACAGAGCATTCGGCTGGGCAGACAGCAAGCTATAAATCGATATTCCGACAAAATTTCGAGGGGCCATGTGGCGCTTACGCACCCCTTGCGCTGCAAAATAAAGAGGAGACTAGATGGACAAAAGAGATCCCCATCGAGGAGATCACAGAGCGCTTTGGCCTCTCATCGATAAAAAAAGTCGACCTTTTCATCGATAGCGACTCGGAAAAAGTCTACGCAGTCCGATTCTTTGATAGGACAAAACATGTTGATGTTCCGATCACCGACTTGAAGACTCTTTTGCCAAGCAACCATTTCAAAATAGATGTTACCCCCCACTCTCTCAAAGTGCAGGGTTGGGGAAAAGGGCTTGGAGTCGGTCTTTGTCTCTATAACGCCACACGTCTTGACGCCGAGGGGGCTTCGATGGAGGAGATTTTAAAAAGCCATTTCCCCCAAACTTCTGTCGAGGTGCGCAATACTGTCCCGGATCTGGTAGCCCGATTTGTGGAAGAGGAACCAACGCTTTGGTACGCTAAAAAGATTAGCGCTTTTAACGATTAAAAAAATGGCCCCGTTTAAAAGCGGGGCTTTTTCACTCTCCCCCTTTTTTAAGATTGTTTAAAGTGTTTTTATTGCTTTTTAAAACACTTTTGCAGAAGATCTTAAGCCAAGAAAAAATCTTACAAAAACTCTCTACAAGGGAGCCAAGATGTTATTAAACCCTTGAAAAGTTTTTTTACGTTGAATTTTTTGGACGGTATACTATGCATGCGCTTCAACCTATTTCCTGTGATTCCCCTCTTTACTTAGAAACTTTTGATGATGATAGCTCAACTACGTCGACCGCAAGCCCCCACTCCCCGTCTGTGATCGATAAAAAGATTCTTACCCACGAAAATTTTATCGAAAAACTCCCGCACCTAAGCGCTCAAGAGGTGCAAGAATTTTTAAGCCTCCATTACAAACCGTTTTTTTTCTACGTAAAATCCCAAGGTTTGGAAAATTGCTTTGACCACGAACAGATGGTGCTGGGTATTGAGAGTCTTTTCTGGAACAAACCCTGGACCGTTTTTGTATTCCTCGATCTGTTTCCCAATTGGAATTGTGAAAATTCAGTATGCAATTTTGATGGGTGTTTTCATCGGAGTTTTCAGGAAAACCCTTTAAGGTTCCGCCACTACCTCGACCGGTTGGCTATCGCCCAATTCATCTCCCAAAAAAGCGATTTGGAAAAACTCTATTTTTACACTAATTGCAAGGGGTTTTGGTACCTTTTTGCAAAAGAGAGCCTTACTCCGTTGATTCTTTTGTTCCAAAAATTTGACGAGGGGTTTTCCACGAAATCCGATCTTGTCAAGGCATTAAGGGACTATTTTCCCCTTGTCCACCCTCGAGCGCAAAAAAGCTTTTTTTCCATAGATCTTTTGGTGAGACCTTTTTTACGCCTTTGTAAAAATAGGGATACCACTATTTTAGACTTTTTCCCCCCCGAGATTTTTGCAAGTGAAACTGAAAAAGCGCTGTTTGCGTTCCCCTTTTCCTCTGAGGAAATCCAACAAAAAATTGTTCATGATATTCTGTTCCAAAAAGGGGAAATGGCCCTATCCCCTGCTGCACCGCACCCCAATTTTCAAGATTTAAACCAGGTGCCACACTATCTAATTCCCCACCATATCTTGCAACATAACCTTCTGATCAGTGCTAGACAACCACTTAAGCTCATCCAACTAGAGACGATCGAAACTCTGAAACGCCACCTCGTTTTTTGGATAAAAGAGGCTCACAGAGCTTATAAAAAAACCGATATTGAAGAGCTAAAACATGAATGGTTTTTATCGCAAAAAGGGCTGCAAAAAATAGCGGGTTCACCAGATCTCAAAAGCGCGCTGATGGAAATCCCTTTTGGGGAGTTTTTATTTGTGATGAAGTATCATCCTGAACTTAGGGCCATCTTTTGTGAGGATTTTGGGTTTCACCGTTCGGTATGTGAAATTTTAAGCCTCGACGAGGATCGCCTTTTTCAGCACCATTTAGAACAACTTGAAAGCCTATCTAAATCTTTTTCCCAGGTGTAAGCCTCCCCTGTTTTGATGAAAAAGGGGAGAGCTTTCTTTTTTGTTTTTACATCGGAATTTTTACAAATTTTACAAAATCAGCTGTTTGTGGGGCCATCACTTGATAAGCGCTTCTAAGATTAGGAAATCGATTTCCCCAAGCATACTCATCATCATCTATCGCCCAAAACATGACCCCTTTGAGCCCTAAAGACTTTGCGTATTGAGCTTTAAGCGCAATAGTATCTGGGGTATCAAAGCTGACCCACTGCTGGGTAGAGGTGTTATATCCGTAGGCTGTCTGTGTAGTAGAATCGGTGCCAAAAGTCAGCTGATTGGTCGCCATAGCATCTGCTATCTCATAGTAGGCTAGTAAACCGGGGCTTTTTGTGCTTGGCCCCGCGTCCCCTGCAGCGCTAAAGACATGTCCGGGCCCATTGCTGGTCGCTGTAAGGTTTTCCACCCCTGAATAACTGTGCCCATAGCCTGCTAACCCCAAAACGATCTTTTGGGGATCCACTCCGTTATTGATGTAATTTTCCATAGTAGCTTTGAGGGTGTTTACACTAGATGGATCAGTATCGGCCATCAAAGGGGCATTTACCCCTGTGACCTTCGGGTTATCAAATGCGCCGTGGTAATCGTACGTCATGACATGCATGCGATCCACGTAATCGGAACACTCTTTGAGCCATTGGTAGTAGGTTTGTGGATTGTCTCTGTACTGGGCCGGTACTCCGGAGGGGATAAGAGCGGGGGAAGCATAACATAAAACGAGTGGAGGGGACTGTGCCTTGCAAGCAGTTTGCATCTCGCTTAAAAGAGTCAGGAAATTTCCAAAATCTGCATTGCTGCCGCCCCGGGTCAAGTCGCCCGGATACTCCCAATCGATTTCGATGCCGTCAAACCCATACTGCTTTACGTAAGCTATGGCAGATTGGATAAATTGAGTCCTAGAGGCCTCTGTGGAAACCATTTGGCTAAACAGCTTGTAGGTAGTTTTTCCCATCCCATTCGGGTCGTTAGGATCATTGAATCCCCAACCGCCGATAGTAAGAATCGATCTGAGTTTAGGGTTAATTTGTTTTAAACCTTGTATTTGTTGATAAAGAACAGACTGATCATTCCACTCGACTGGTTGAATCGTGAAGTCCCCTGTAAGGTGGGGATTATTGGGGTCTAAGGATGCGTCTACAAAACCGAAAATAGCAAAAGCAAAATGGATATCGGTTATAATAGTGGGATCGATATTTTTTGGAAAAAAGACAGCTCGACCTCCGGAGGGTGGCCTATACTGAGACCAATTTTCATAATATGCAGCAACGACGTTTCCCTCGTCAGCCAGGCCCCATGTAGCTTTGGCAAATAAAATAGCGCTCAAACCCCAATATTTCATGTCGATCTCTCGTTTAAGTTTTTCGTAACACGACCCCTTTTATCAAAAGTTTTTTTGTTTTTGTACAAAGGGTCTTTGAGAGAGCATAAAATCAAAAGGATATTTTTATCAAAATACATTTTTAAAAAGGGGGTTTCTTCCCTAATTAGGGTTTTAAATGACCCTTTAAAACCCTTTAATTCAGAGAGAGACTAGCGCATTGTACTGAAGTGATCAAGACGGTAATTAATTCTCATCGCATCTTTAATCTCTTCAAGTTTTCTCTGCCCCTCTTTTTTTGCACGACTAGTACCCTCCTGGAGAAGATCGAGCACCATTTGGGGATTTTGTTTAAGTCGTTCCCTATTTTCCCGAAAAGGGGCTACGCAATTTTCCAGCACTTGCATCAGGTGGCGTTTGAGGGTCATATCCCCAAGCCCCCCCCTTTGGTAGTGGTCTTTTAACTCTTTGACACGGTTAAGGTCGGGGTCAAAAGCATCTAAGTAGGTAAATACTACGTTCCCCTCTACTCTCCCGGGATCTTCAACTCGTAAATGGGCCGGGTCGGTGTACATTTTTTTAACAACCTCTTCAATCTCTTTGAAAGAGGCGCTTAATGTAAGTGCGTTGCCCAGCGATTTGGACATTTTAGCTTTACCGTCAGCACCCGGTAGCCTCGGGCATAACGAGAGCAAAGGTTGCGCCTCTTTAAGCACATCGGTATGGTAAACCGAATTGAAACGGCGAACAATCTCATTGGTTTGCTCAATAATGGGCATTTGATCCGCCCCCACAGGGATGACTTCACCGCCGAAAAGGGCGATATCCGCAGCTTGAGACACTGGATAAATCATAAATCCAGCCGTAACTGTCTCTTCCATCCCCTTTTGTTGCATCTCCATCTTGACGGTAGGGTTGTGCTTGAGTCGATTATAAGTCACCATATTCAGAAAATAGAAGGTCAACTCAAACAACTGTGGAATTTGGGACTGAATAAAAATTGTCGATTTACTAGGGTCAATACCAACTGCAAGGTAATCGAGCATCACCTCAAAGATATTCGAACGGATTTTTTCAGGATGATCATAATTATCTGTCAAAGCTTGCGCATCTGCAATCATCACAAACTGTTCGTGGCTATGCTGCATTTCGATCCGATTCTTAAGCGAACCCACATAATGGCCAAGATGGAGCTGTCCTGTAGGGCGATCTCCGGTAAGAATTCTCTTTTTCATCCCCTTATTCTGACTATTTCCCCCTATTTCCTGCGACAACTTTTTGAAAAAAAGGGGCTTAGAGCTAAAATTAACACCGGTTTAGAGCTTTTTTAAACTTCCTACTTAGGATGCTCCTCTAAAAAGATTATTTCCCCTCTTGGGATTTAGGCAAAAAATTTACAATGGTATAATAATATTCCTTTGTGCTTTGGCCATAACCTCAATCCTCTACATATGACATTACCCAATCTGAATTTATGTGACTTATAATCGACTCAAGCACAACCCTACAGTTCTGCAAGAAACACCTGAGTTTTCTTTCTCCTATTTGGGGGGATCACGATCAATTGGTACCCATGCAAATGTATCTGATCCGGGTCGACATATTTTTTATCCACCCTTAGCTGTTCCTTGCGGCTGTTTGGGTTTAGAAGTATGTTCTTTTTTTGCTTGTTTTCTTGGCATATAAATCCCTTTTTTAAATTTAACACTCGTTAAATATGGTTTTTTTCTTTACATGCTGCAGATGGAAACCACTGTGACTTCAACGTACTTACTAGAATTTAATAAATAAATTATTTTATGTTTATTTTAAATGAGTAATTACCAATTTTTTCATACGCTCTGTGTCAAGTTGTTAGTTTCCTAAACCGTAAAGATTATTTCCCTTCTTGGTAATTAGGCAAAAAAAAATCTCTAGAAGCAGTGCTCCAGAGATTTTTTTTGGTGCAACAAACGAATTGATTACATCTAACTATTTGAACCACCCCTGCGGGGTTTCAGAAGAAGTATTGGAGGGGCTTGAGGATCTTGGGGGTTGTGAAGGATTTGTATAAAAATTTTGAGTTACTGGACCATAATAAATATGCGTATCCGTACCTCCTATGGCTTTCTTTGTTGCTGCTGCTTGTGGTGTTTGTGCTGCTTGTTGTGCTATTTGTGCTGCAGTGATTTTTTTTGGCATAAATACCTCTTTTTATTTGAAAAATTTTAAAGTTTTTTTTGATGCAAACTTGAAACCCGATTAATTGTCGCGCTTAGTCTAATTAAGTACATAAAATGCATATGTTTATTACGTATTAAAATTCTAAAATTTTTAAAATACGTCTTGTGCCAATTTTAGTTAACGCTGGTGAAACTTCCATTTACAAATTGTTTTTTTTGACTATTTTCCCTGTGGTAGCTTTTAAAAAATGGTATATTAGCTAATAAAATAACAGTCAAGTGCTGTTTTTAAAAAACTTCCTATAAAAATGCTTTTCCGAAAAGATGTTTTTCGTCTTCGTGATGCAAAAAAAATAAGTCTAAGGTAAAGCCCTAGACTTATTTTTTTCACAAAGTAACGAAACTAATATGTAAAATTATTATTGATTAGGTGAGACAACATTGTAGTGTTGGGTTACTGGCGCAGTATATATGTTTGTGTCTCCCGCTCCACCTTTTGCTTTCGCTGTATTTTGAAAATTTGCTGCATTTGGATTATTTGCATTATTTGCAAAATTTGCTGCATTTGCAAAATTTGCTGCATTTGCAAAATTTGCATTATTTGGATTATTTCGTTTTGTTGGCATAAATACCTCTTTTTTTATTTAAAAATTCTTAATTTTTTTTTTGATGCACGATAAGCCTTTTAGACTTACCACGCTTACTGTAATTCTACCTATAAATTATATCTTTATTTTTTAAAAGAAAAAATTTTAAATTTTTTATTAACTGTTCTGTGTCAATTTGTTAATTTTAAGCACCGTTGTTTTAGCGTTTAGTATGTGCGACTGCCCCCTGAGCTGGCCATCTTCGAGGAGTGTTAAATAGGAGCGTTAAAAAAGGTTTGGCCGACAAACTTTTATTATTCAATATCAATCACAATGGCTTTTTTTGTTTTTGTTACGGTCACGTTTGGATCCTCTCCTCTGCCCCCTTTTAGATTTTTTGATTGCTCCGGGGTTTTAAGTAGTTTGGACTTTGGTGCTTGTGTATGTTTTTTCATATTTCCCTCTTTTTTTGTTTTTAGTCGGTTCATTATAAGTGAGTTACTGGCGTGTCTAATAAAGAATCAGCCAAAAACCTCTTACAAATATCTAGTTAAAATATTTTTATTTTATTTACCCTAAAATTATCACCGGGGCATTTTTTTTAAAATCATCCCATCAGATCCCCTCCCCCTTCTTTTAAGCCTCTCAATGCGCGTGTGATAGGGTCATCACCCCATTTTTAAACTCTTTTTTCAAAAAAAAAGGGGGTTGTCGGTATCACACTCAAAGGTTGCTATCCAATATAAGAAAGAAAACTCAGGTGTTTCTTGCCAAGTTGATCCTGTTCGTGCGATAGTTTTTTTATGGACAGAGAAGTCGAGAGCTCTAAGGAATCCCTGCACCCTTTGACAAAATCCCCTAAGACGATTGGCCACTATGAGGTCAAAGAGCTTATCGGCAAGGGTGGCATGGGGGAGGTGTATCTTTGTTATGACCCTAAAACCGAAAGGGATGTTGCCCTCAAAAGGATACGTCCCGAAATGCATGGGATCCCTCTGATTCGCCAACGCTTCCTGAAAGAGGCAAAAATAGCGGCTCAGCTTACTCACCCTGCCATTTTAGGTGTCTATTCCATCGAGGAAAATTTTCAAGATCTTTTCTATATAATGCCCTTCATTCAGGGCAAAACTCTTAAAACGCTTTTGGCTAGCTACCGCCAGTCTAAAGCCTCGACAATCCATCTAGTAAGGGATTTTCTGACAATCTGCCATGCCGTTCAGTATGCACACTCAAAGGGGGTTTTGCATCGGGATCTGAAACCCGAAAATATTCTGATCGGCCCATTCAACGAGGTGCTTATCTACGATTTCGGACTTGCCGAGTATGCCGATATGAATGAGGAATCTTTCGATGACATGCCGGTCTTAAAATCCCATCCCGACTTAACACGCGTGGGTAAAATTGTGGGGACCATCACCTATATGGCACCTGAAAGGATCTTGGAGAAACTCGACAGCGTGCAAAGCGATATCTACTCCTTGGGTGTCATACTATACCAAATCCTCACTTTGAAACACCCTTTTAAAAGGCAGTCGGTAAAGCAGTTTAAACAACAGGCCCAAGAGGAAAAGATTTTAGATCCCATAGATGTCGCACCGATGCGTGAAATCCCCCCCCTTCTTGCAAAAATCGCTATGCGTTGCCTCTCTTTCAAGAAAGAGCACCGCTACCAAAACCTCAAGGAGATGATTTCTGATTTAGAGCAGTATTTCGAAGGGAAAGCCGATTGGGTTTTTGCTGCCCGATTGGATCCCAAAAACCCATCGGACTGGGAATTGCAAGAAACCGTGGTTTTAAAACAGACCAAAGATTGGGCTATCTACATGCTTTCCTCAACGCTTTTTCCGGGAAACGTGAAGCTTGAAGCGCATATTACTCTAGAAAAAGGGAGCGAGGGGGTAGGGTTTTTACTTGGTGTTGCCCATAGAATGGAGCAAAAAGGTCTAGACTCCGGCTTGACTGTTTGGATTGCCCCTAACCAGGTGCGGCTGTTGCGTGCCGGAATCGTTCTAAAAACCCTCTGCGCTCCCCAAGTCCAGGAGGGGGTAAGTCTAGAGATAGAAATAGAAAAACTTTACGAATCGATCCAACTGAAAATCGGGGGTAAAACCCTTTTTGTTGTCCCCATCTTTTTACCTGTAACGGGAGCACATGTGGGTCTAGTCTACAAAGATCTGCAGTTTAAAATGAAAAGTTTTTCCGTCTCTTGTGGATCTTACAATGCAAGAATCGGATGCTTGACCATCCCAGACACTTTTTTTGCTAACGGTCTATATGAAAAAGCCTTGGAAGAGTACAAAAAAATCAGCCACTCTTTTGAACGGAGGTCCGAGGGTCTTATTGCTACGTTCAGAAGCGGTCTCACCCTTTTAGAGCTCAATCGAACCGATGAGGCTTTTGAGGCTTTCGAAAAACTGCACAAAACGCAAAAAGGGATCTTGGAATGGCTTGGAAAGGGGTTAAGCTACCGCAAATTACATGAGGTGGTTGAGGAGGCTAAATGTTACGAAATTGCTTTAAATTTATTTAGAAACGACGCGCAACTGATCCTTATTGAGGAGGAGATCCTTTTTCGCCTAGAACAATCCAAAGAAGAGGGGCGCCTAGGTCCTTATCTTTTTGCGCTCATTGTATTGAAGTATCATCTGCTCCCTAAAAACACCCCGGCAATTCATGAACTTCTTCAAACTCTTGAAGTACCCCCCTGCATCGACTTGAAAGACGGAGAGAGCCTTATCGCCTTTTATTTAATGAAAACAAAAACTTTGGAGACGCTGGGGCAAAAAGAGGCTCTGGAATTGATTGAAAACCTTCATAACCCTAACCACCCCCTTGTTATCCAGTTTTACGATTGGCTTGCTAAACCCTCATTGACCACAACACCACAGCATGCATTTGGGGCATCAACTGCCCCATTTTCCCATTTTCCCACTTTAAGAGAGCTGATCGATAAACACTCTAAAAAAGGGCGCACGATTCCCCTACAGCAATTTCTCCCTTTAGAGCTTGCTCTCCTAAAAAACCTGTAATTCCCCCCCCCTGGTTTTTATGGGCAAAAAAAGCTTGCCCTACATCCCCTCTTGAAAAACTAAGAGTCCCGTTTTAACCGCTCCAAAGGGAGTCGCGGGATGGAGACTTTCGGGAGAATCACAGTCTCCTTGGAGGAGAAAAAATGCCCCTCAGGATGCTCGCTTTCCGTTGAAGAGACATTTTCTAACTCCAAGGGGCGTGTGCTATCTACCGGTTTCAAAGGGACCTCGAACGGTACTTTTTGGGATTCGGATAGAGAAGTATTTTTCCACTCTTGCACCAATTCCTCTAAACGGATCTCCTGCAAGAAAAGGGGTGATACTCCCCTCTCAATCTGCTCCAGTTTCCCCTCAAGCAAAGAGAGGCACTGGGCAATATTTTGAGGTTTTTTCCTATAAAGGGCTTGAATAGACTTGAGAGCGGTCCTTTTTCTCAAAAGAAAGCCGTTAAGCGCCTCTATCGTTTGCTCTTGTCGTGGA
The DNA here is from genome assembly GCA_010029555.1 of bacterium. GTDB lineage: Bacteria > Chlamydiota > Chlamydiia > Chlamydiales > RGXB01 > RGXB01. The sequence continues at coordinate 1,949 of RGXB01000028.1, read as the reverse complement.
AAAGTGTTCTGAAAGTCCTGATCAAAAGCGTAGGCGAATACATTAGCGTAAAACTCCTTTTGCATCTCGGTCGCAAACATCAAGGCTCTTGGATGCTCCTCTAAAAAAAGCTCATTAAAAACAGTTTTGAAAGGGGCCGGCTCCAGTAGAGGGATGAGTAAAAATAGCTGATGAAGCTCCATCGAAGGGATCCATCTTGAGGCAAGCTGGTGCGCGGGCACCATTCTAGAAAGCTCAATGAGGGCTATCGGATGGAGATTTTTGACCAGCCTGCACCACTCGATGGACAACGCTTTTTCCTCTAAAGTCCTTTGCGTTGTCTTTTCACAAAGGTCTTTGATAACCTCGCGAAATGAGTCGTTTTTATCTTTATAAAAGGGCGCTTTCCCAAATTTAGCTAACATCCAATCGGGAAGGTACAAAAGAAAATGTCTGGTTTTTTCCGGACTCAATCCTTTCAAATCACAAGATAGTCTAATTAAATCGACAAAAAACAAAAACGCAGAGGGTTCTCGAGACTGACGGAGCGTCTTCACTAAAGCCTCTAACCACAGGTTGGATTCTCGCACTACCTCGAAGAATGCAGGATCGTCTTTCCATTTTTTTGCGATAAAAGCCTCTACCAGCTGCACATTTTCCGGGAGATGGGATAAGTAAAAAGGGATCCATGGATAGTTTTTGTCACTATGCAAAATAGGGTGATAAGCCTCTTGCAAAAAAATCTTATGCAATACTCCCGGATCAAGTTTTTGATAGGATATTTTTCCCTTTTTTGCGTAATCGGAAAGGAAAAGCAGCGGGGTAGTGGTAAACGCCCCCTTTTTGAGGGCTTTGAACCAGTCGCTATCTCTCTCAAGAAACTGTAACAGATCTGGGTTGGTCAGCCAGAGTTTGGAGATTTGAGCCTCGATTTTCTCCCATGCCTGAGGAAACTCTTTAAGAACCTCTGGAATCCAAAAAACCTCCTCATTTTGGAAAAGCAGATCTTGTATGGGCTTTTCTAAAAAAAGATTCTCTAATCCCCCCTCGCCTGTTTGCCTCAAAAAACTCCTAAGTATTGAGGCCGTATTCTCTGGATTTTGTAGAAGATTGTCATATAATGCCTCTAATGCCTGTTTCCATTCATGGCTTTTAATAGCCTCAACGTTTAAAGAGATGTGAAAGTTTTCTTCAATCGTCTCTTTGGCCTCAGGAAACATCTTATAAACAGAGAGAATCCACTCCTGAGGATGATTTGCAAGAAAACTTTTGAGTTGCGGATCTTGAAAAACTTTTTTTAGCCCCTCGATCCCTTCGTCCTCCAAATAGGCCTCCAGTGAGCTAAAGAATTCCCATTGATCGTCCTCCAAATCCATTTTAAGCAATTCAAACTTCCTATTTTTCCAGACGGGGACAGAAAAATCCTTTGTCATCTGGGAGGCGATAGAGGATTCCGTAGCCAAACAGACCCATCTTGATCCCATCCTATTTTGGATCTCTTCGTAAAGAACACGATCTTTCTCTAGTACAGACGGGATACTCGTTCCAGTGTAAGCAATAATTTCAAATAGTTTTCTTAACTGATCCGTTTCCCCATCGAGAACGCGGTTTCTATAGTGTATGTAAGAGGGGTGGTGGGTTGGATCCTCGACTGGTGCCAAAAAATTTGATACTGTATGCATCCAAATAGTTTATGTAATCAGTTTTATGAAATCACCTTTTTTTTCTCCTTCCATGAGTTTTTCCCCTTTTTTCTTTAATGCCCCAAGATATTCGTTTCAAACATCAAGAGGGTTTTAAACAAAATCTGATCTATGCTACCCTATGAACCCTATGGAAGAACTGCCTAAAACATTTGACCCTAAAGCGAACGAAACTCTAATTGCACCTCTTTGGAGTGGTGCGTTTGTCGCAGACCAAAATAGCAAAAAACCCCCCTTTTCGATTGTGATTCCCCCACCCAATGTCAC
>RGXB01000270.1 GCA_010029555.1 bacterium | reverse complement strand
GGGGCGTTATAAGCAAGGTAAAGAAAAAAAGGTTTATTCTTGGTCTTAGCTCGCTCACGCAGATACTCAGAAGCCCAGTTGGTGAATAAATTCGTGGCATGCCCCGCGGCTGTAATTTCGGTCTTATTTAATCGAAGATAATTTTTTCCGTGACGAAGATGGGTAGTGTAACTATCCATCATGTCACCAAGAAAACCATGAAAGAAATCAAAACCACGATCGTTGGGAATATTAGGGGATTCGAGGCCCAAATGCCATTTACCAACAATACCCGTATGGTAACCGAATTTTGAAAGTTCGGTGGCCAGCGTTGGAACTCCTGGTGCCAAATATCCCCAGGAATCCTCAGTCTTTGTACGAATCACTCCGGGAACACCAACCCTATCAGGGTACTTGCCCGTCAATAATGCTGCCCGAGATGGCGAACAAACGGTGCAGTTAGAGCGCATCGCGGTGAAAACCATTCCTTCCCTGCCGATTCGATCAATATTTGGCGTGCGAACATCAGAACGTTGGTATGTCGAAACATCCCCATATCCATGGTCATCCGTAAAAATGATAAGAAAGTTAGGTTTGTTGATTTTTGATTCAGATGAATAAACGGACCCAAATGACACAAGAATAAGGATCGAAATTGCTAGATTTTTTTTGATCATTCATACTCCATCCTATGTCCACAGATTAATCGTGTAAAAAAGAATAAAGTAAATCCTGATTGAAATCGAACGAAACTTCCTTGTAGTTGGAATTTAATTTGAAATTTACCCTGTGTAAAATATTTCGTTCACGCCATGAGTATAAAACACTTTGGATACTATTGTTTTTATGGGATATTGAAAACAAGGCTAAGGTGGAATGTTGTAAGTTCAAAATTCAATCCCAGAGTATCTATCAAAAAAGAGATATTATGAAATCCAACATGCTTAACTTAGGTTGCGTCATGATTATTGTTACCACTCTCTTTGCCCAAGTTCCTACTGATAAAGGGACAAATCCCAAAAGTGGGGAAAGTATCGACTTCAATAAAGCCCGTTCGATTTTTCAAAAACAATCAAATGGTGTGAAACTAACCCAGGAAGAAGCCGACTATTTGGAGCGCGCCAAAGCCGCTCGTAAATCAGGGCAGCAGAAAAATAGCCGAATGATCGGTGGTAAAGATAAAATTGGACTT
>RGXB01000269.1 GCA_010029555.1 bacterium | reverse complement strand
TAAATGCTATTAGCTCGTTGCAGTGGATTCGTGTGACGAATTCCTTGGTTGCTACAGGGGATCCAACAACTTTGCAAAAACTCAAAGAGATTATCGCCTCTGTCGACATCCCTCTCAAACAGGTATTTATCGAGGTTCTTGTTATCGAGACCGATACTACAAACACCCTTGATGTGGGTCTTAGATGGGGTGGTTATTCTAACTTTAAAGGGAAATTTGCCGGTGTGGGTTCAAATTACCCGCGAGTCGATTCAACCGATGGCGTGACTTTTCAGGAAACTGTCAAAGGGAGCTCGACAACTGCCGGTTCCTCGTCTTCAGGGGTAAACGCAGTAAACGGCCCCTCTCCAAACCTTTTCAATACCCTCTCAAGCGGTCAATTAGGGATTATTGGGGATATCATTTTTCACGGTGGAAAATCCTATCTAACTTTAAGCTCGCTACTAACAGCACTTCAAGAAGAGGCGCGCATCACGACTGTGCTGAATCAAAAAATTATGGCTCAAGACAGCCGCATGTCCCAAATTTTCGTTGGGCAAAACGTCCCTTTTACTGGCTCAATTATCACCACATCGGGGATTTCACAATCTACCAACGCTAACTTGGAGTATCGCAATATTGGTGTCTCACTAAATATTACCCCAAATATTGGTGACAATGGTATCATCACTTTAGAGATTGATGAAGAGATTACTGAGGAAGCGAATACTGGAACGCAGGGTGATGCGGTAAATACTCAAGCTGTTGCAGGGATTAGAACGAAGAAAAGCAGCATGCAGACTCGGGTCCATGTACCTGATAAAGCATTTGTAGTGCTCTCCGGTCAGATCCGTAATACGCAAACAAAAGCTAAATCCGGTCTACCTTGTTTAGGCGGTCTTCCCGTGATTGGAGCTGCTTTCAGCCAATCGTCCAGCAACGATGCGCTTTCCGATATAATCATCTTCATTCGACCCGAAATCATCCAAACCAGCGATCAATGGAAAGAAGTGAGTGAGCAACAAGAAGATATCGTTCGTGAACAAGGAAATCCCGAGGCATTTGATCGAGCCGTCGATCTTGTCAAAAGGGATTAATCGGTTTTCTTTTTTCTTTTTAAGTTTTCTTTTGGGCTGCACCTCGGTGAGTGAGGAGATCAATCCCAGTGTCCATTATAGCGTCCACGAGAAAATGATCCAATCTCTGCCAAGCGCCTTTAC
>RGXB01000268.1 GCA_010029555.1 bacterium | reverse complement strand
GTATATCCTGTTGCTCCTGTATCTCCAGTATATCCTGTGTAACCAGTGTAACCAGTATAACCAGTATATCCAGTGTAACCGGTGTATCCGCTTGCTCCTGTATATCCAGTGTATCCAGTATAACCAGTGTATCCAGTATATCCAGTATATCCAGTGTATCCTGTATAACCAGTGTATCCGGTATCTCCTGTATATCCAGTGTATCCTGTTGCTCCAGTATATCCTGTATATCCGGTGTAGCCAGTATATCCAGTGTATCCAGTGTATCCTGTGTATCCGGTATATCCAGTATCTCCTGTATATCCAGTGTAACCAGTGTATCCAGTATATCCAGTATATCCTGTTGCTCCAGTATAGCCAGTATATCCTGTGTATCCTGTGTATCCAGTATATCCTGTTGCTCCTGTATCTCCAGTATATCCTGTGTAACCAGTATATCCGGTGTAACCAGTGTATCCAGTATATCCCGTGTAACCAGTATAGCCGGTATCTCCAGTGTATCCGGTATATCCTGTTGCTCCTGTATATCCGGTGTATCCAGTATAGCCAGTGTATCCAGTATATCCTGTTGCTCCTGTATCTCCAGTGTATCCGGTGTAACCAGTATATCCAGTATATCCTGTTGCTCCGGTGTAACCGGTATAACCAGTATATCCAGTGTAACCAGTATATCCTGTGTAACCAGTGTAACCTGTGTATCCAGTGTAACCTGTGTATCCAGTGTAACCAGTATCTCCTGTGTATCCAGTATATCCGGTGTATCCAGTGTAACCTGTGTATCCAGTGTAACCTGTGTATCCAGTGTAACCTGTGTATCCAGTATATCCTGTATCTCCGGTGTATCCTGTGTATCCAGTGTAACCTGTGTATCCAGTGTAACCTGTGTATCCAGTGTAACCAGTATCTCCTGTGTATCCAGTATATCCTGTGTATCCAGTGTAACCTGTGTATCCAGTGTAACCTGTGTATCCAGTGTAACCAGTATCTCCGGTGTATCCAGTGTAACCAGTGTATCCGGTATATCCTGTGTATCCAGTATATCCGGTGTATCCAGTATATCCTGTATCTCCTGTGTATCCAGTGTATCCAGTATCTCCTGTGTATCCAGTATATCCGGTGTATCCAGTATATCCTGTATATCCTGTGTATCCAGTGTAACCTGTGTATCCAGTGTAACCAGTATCTCCTGTGTATCCAGT
>RGXB01000267.1 GCA_010029555.1 bacterium | reverse complement strand
CAAATTCAAGATCCTAACTTCACCAAGATCAATGGAAAATTTATTAACGTATAGTTCAATATGTTTTTTAACCACTTCAGCACTCATTTCCTGAGCGTGTGAACGGATAAAATCTATTCCTGATTCGGGATTCTCAAAGGCATATTCAATACTTCGTTGAATGACGCGATTCACTTTTTGTTTGATTTCCTCCGGTAGGTTTCTCTTGATCATAATGCCACCTAAGGGAATAGGACCTCCGGTTAGATTTTCCCAATATTCACCCAGATCCATTACTTTAATCAGGCCTTTATTCTGATAAGTGAAACGATTCTCATGGATTATGAGTCCGAGATCAATTTGCCCGCTAAGGAGTGCAGCCTCGATATCAGAGAATTTCATTTCAACTTTATTCTTTGACTCGGGGAAGGCCAGGCTTAGGAGGAAATTAGCCGTAGTATACTTGCCGGGAATACCGATTCTGAGATTTGAAAAATGCTCGTCGACCGGCTTATTTTTGGATTTGAAGACTTCCAAACTGTTTGTACACGCAAATTCCTCATTTTTGCAAATTTTAATGTACTCGAGTCCCTTAGGGGTGAGCTCACGCCCTTTCGAGGTCCGCTTTAAAAGCCCTAAAGTGATCAGGTGTGGCTCTAAAACCTCTTCTATTGTTGTGATATCTTCCCCTAAGGAGGCGGCCAGGTTGGAAATCCCCACAGGCCCCCCCTTATGTTGGGTGTAAATAATCTCTAAAAGCCGGCGATCAAAGGGGTCAAGGCCCATCGCATCCAACCCCAGTTTTTTCATCCCCTCTTTGACCCCCTGTTCGTTCCAAATACCCTTATTTCGCACCGTGATGTAATCTCTCAACCAGCGTAAAATATTTCCGGCTAATCTCGGAGTTCCCCTTGAACGCTCTGCAATCAGTTTCGCAAGTTTTACCTCAAGCTCAATACCTATTTTCCGCGCTGTAAAACAGATCACTTGAGACAAATCTTCTAGGTTGTAGAGCTCTAGCCTGGTGATAAGCTGGAAACGGGAGCGTAAAGGACCGGTTAGATCTCCAAAACGTGTCGTGGCTCCAACAAGTGTGAATTTGGGTAGCTGAAGCCGCACACTCCTTGCGGAAGGGCCTGTGTCAATCATTAAATCTAAAGAGAAATCCTCAATAGCTGGATAAAGATATTCCTCCACCGGTTTGGAGAGTCGATGGATTT
>RGXB01000266.1 GCA_010029555.1 bacterium | reverse complement strand
GGTTGGTTAAAGGGTTCAAGCAAGCTAAACTCTTTTCCAAAAACATCCCCCAGTTAAAAAAGAAATTTAAATCCTTTGGTGGGTTTGGAGGCCTTTTCTAATCTATTTTTTCTCCATGATTGCCTTTTTTCTTTAAATACCTTACACAGACATCAAGGGTATTGAAGAAGAATTTAAAGAGTTAAAATGGGTGGCTTTTAGAAGTGGAGCTTGTGAAATCTTTTTTAGATCTTTTTGAACAAGCCACCTCTTTTTTGATATTGGGGAAGAGGGCACATGGCTAAATCAAATATCATTGCGACAATAGACTATGGCCAAATAGCAGCAAACGCTAGCTCCATCATTCGTTTTACCGAGACCCCTTTGATGGCAGTGGTAAAAGCTGATGCTTATGGTCATGGAATCGTACCGTCTGCGCATGCTGCAATTTTTGGCGGAGCTACCTGGATAGGCACCGCTTTTTTGGATGAGGCAATCAAGCTACGTCAAGGGGGGATTACTGCCCCCATTTTAGCCTGGCTGTCACCCCCAAGTGAAGATTTTCGGCAGGCATTTGATTGGGGAATTGATCTTTCGGTCTCCTCTTTAGACCAACTTCAAGCGATTGTTTCCCAAGGAGATGTCATAGGTTGTAAACCAAGAATTCATTTAGAGGTGGATACAGGGATGACGAGGGGGGGAGCTCTGGAAGAATTCCCTGCTTTGGTGGGTGCAATCGGAAAACTCATTGATCAAAAGCGTATAGAACTTGTAGGAACCTGGTCGCATCTGGCGTGCTCCGATGAACCAGAACACCCGTTGAATCAGCAGCAAGGGGAGCGATTTCAAGCCGCTTTGGAATATCTCAAGGCAAAAGGAATTTCTCCTGGAATTCGGCATATAGCCAACTCGGGAGGGGTAATCCATTTTCCGCACTTGTATTATGATATGGTACGGTCCGGGATACTTCTTTATGGTTATGCCCCTTCAACTGGATTTAAAGGCTGTCCGAACGTGCTGCCGGTGATGGAATTAAGTGCTGTCGTTGTCTTGGTGAAAAAAGTTCCTGCCGGTGCCTCGATCGGTTATGGCGCAACAGTGCGACTTTTTGAGGATCGATATATTGGATTGATTGCGCTAGGGTATGCCGATGGCATCCCCCGAAGGCTGGAAGGCCCTATGCAAATCTGGTGCACTATTAAAGGGGAAAAATTTCCCCT
>RGXB01000265.1 GCA_010029555.1 bacterium | reverse complement strand
GCACCGGGCGCTCACGCGCGACCGATGCGTCGTAATCGTCGTAGGCGTCGTCGGGTCCGAGACCCAGGTAATCCATGGCGCGGCGAAACATTGACATCGCCTGAAACAGTAGCCCACCAGATCCGTCGCGACCCGACTATGGGTTGTGACGGGGGCCAAAGAGTGCGGAGCCGACTCGCACCATGGTCGAGCCCTCCTCGACGGCGATCTCGATGTCACCGCTCATGCCCATCGAACACTGCGCGAGTCCGTGGTCGTCGACGAGGCGACGCAACAGTCGAAACGCGGCCCGCGTCGGCTGCGCTTCCCCGCTCGTCGGCCCGATTGTCATCAAACCGTCAAGGACGAGGCCACGCTCCCGGCACCGCTCGACGAGGGCATCGAGCTCTCCCGGCGTGCAGCCCGACTTCGAGTCCTCGCCGGAGGTATTGACCTGGAGGAACACCCGTGGAGACCGCCCTGAGGCTCGTTTGGCGATCTCGTCAATGACGGAAGCCCGGTCCACGGTCTGCCAGACGTCGACGATGTCGATGAGGGACCGCACCTTGTTGGTCTGCACGTGACCGATGAAGTGCACGGGCAGAGCACTCGCACCCTTTGCGTGTTTGGCGACCAACTCCTGGGCGTAGTTCTCCCCGATCCCGTCGCATCCCGCATCGTGCGCAGCGATCCATGCATCGTGATCGAACGTCTTCGTGACGGCGATCACCGAAACCGATGTGCCACCAGCACGCGCGATTCGCTCTCGCACCGATGCGAGGCGTGCCGCGACGTCGACGGCCATCATGCCGCCACCGGCGCGACTACTTGAGGAACGAAGGAACGTCGAGGCCGTCGCTGTCGTCGCGCAACGGGTCCTCGCCAGAACCGAACAGTTCCTTCAGTCGACTCGAGCCCTTCGTGTCGCTCGGCGAGCTCGAACGGCCCGATCCGCGCATCATGCTCGGCTCTGCGCGATCGAAACCAGCGGCGATCACGGTGACGCGAATCTCGTCGTCGAGGTCGTCGTCGATCACGGTGCCGAAGATGATGTTGGCATCCTGATGGGCCGTGCCGTGGACGATCTCCGCGGCGGCATTCATCTCGAAGAGACCCATGTCGGACGGACCGGTGATGTTGAGCAGGATGCCGCGAGCTCCCTCGATCGAGGACTCGAGGAGCGGCGAGTTGATCGCCGCGTTGGCCGCATTCACCGCGCGG
>RGXB01000264.1 GCA_010029555.1 bacterium | reverse complement strand
CTCCCTATTCGCGGTTTTTCTAACGCAAAGCACGCTAAACAGGTTCTAATTTTCAATTTAGGAAATATAGACTCCCTTTTAGGCGAAGAGAAAGTGTTCAATCGCGATCTTCTACGCAAAAGAGGAATTATTCGTGCAATTAACGAGAATTTTCTTATCAAGATTTTAGGAACAGGGGAACTTAAGAGCGCTATTCGCATCGAAGCGAATGCATTTTCACGTTCTGCGTTAGAATTTCTTGAAAAGAATCGGATAGAGTATAAAATCGTCTAATCAAAAAATTTAAGCGAAGCCCTATGATATCTGCCTTTAAAAAGATGTTCTCCATACCACAGCTCAAAGAGAAGCTCATTTTTACCATTGTGCTACTAGCTCTTTGTCGTGTGGGTGCCTATATTACTGTTCCTGGTGTAAATGCTGAGGAGGTCGTAAGATTATTCAAGTTTACAGCGGGTGGAGGGCAGAACCTCTTCCAACTGGTAGATATTTTTTCGGGCGGAGCTTTTGCACAAATGACAGTGATTGCTCTGGGTGTGATGCCCTACATTTCTGCCTCGATCCTGATGCAAATCATGGTTACACTAATTCCCTCCTTGCAAAGAGAGATTCGGGAAAACCATGAGGCAGGAAAAAGGAAAATCGGCAAAGCAACAAGGTTTATTACCTTGCTTCTTGCAGTGGTGCAGTCCACTGTATATGCCTTGTACGCAGTCAAGATAAACAACTCCAATCCAGGTATTATTGTTCAAGAGCTCTTGAACTTTGAAGTTGCAGGCTACCCATGGCTGTTTATCCTACTTGTGGTGCTTACAATGACAACTGGGACACTTCTTTTGATGTGGCTCGGCGAGATGATTACGGAGAGAGGAATTGGTAATGGGGTTTCCCTTATTATCACTCTCGGTATCCTCTCCTCTTTCCCTTCGGTTCTAGGAAATATAATTAAGCAACTTAACCTCGACTCTCAGGAATCGGGACAGTTGACCTTCGTCTCCGTCGCAGTACTAGCCTCGTTTTTTGTGGCTATTCTCGTGGGTACGATATATCTAGTTCAGGGACAAAGGAATATCCCGGTACAGTATGCACGCAGGATGGTTGGTCGCCAGGAAGTTCAAGGGGGATCTGCAAATATTCCTTTAAAACTGAACTACGCCGGCGTTGTACCTGTTATCTTTGCAAATACTTTTTTGATGTCATTTT
>RGXB01000263.1 GCA_010029555.1 bacterium | reverse complement strand
CTTTTGTCGATCAAAATGAGCTCACAATAATCAATATCCACAAAGAAGAGTGGGTAGCACTTTTGAGGCAAATCGCTCTTTTTACATCCGAAACAAGCCATTCGGCACGCTTCACCTTTAAGGACGGATTGATGCGTCTACGAGCCCAAAGCCCGGAATATGGGGAGGGGGAGGTCGAAATGGCTGTTGATGTTGCCAAGGAGCTCGATATCGCCTTCAATCCCCACTATGTGATGGAAGCGCTTAAGCACTGCAAAGGAGATGTAGTCCGTTTAGGAATCTGCCACCCCTACATGCCAGGTCTTATCTTAGATCCCGCTTCAGTGGGAGTGGATTTCGTTGTCATGCCGATGCGATTGAAAGAGGATGATTAAAACTTTACAAGTCCACAAGTTTCGCTCACACGCATTTTGTAGCGTCCCCTTCTCGAAGGGGATGTTTGCTATTGTGGGGCCGAATGGAATTGGCAAAACAAACCTTCTAGAGGCTATCACTGTAGCTACCTTAGGGCGCTCTTTTCGTACTGACTCCTTTAAAGAGATGTTGCAAGAGGGGGCAGAGGATTCTCAAATCCTCCTTGGTTTTGAAGAGGATGGTGTCGACCATGAGATCGGCTACCGTTTTGGGACAAATGGGAAGCAAATCCGTTTGAATGGGACTTTTCATAAAAGTTTTAGCCCGCTTTTGGGGCATATCCCTGTTGGGATTGTCTCATCTAAAGACGTTGTCCTCATCGAGGGGGGGCCCTCGTTTAGACGCAAATACCTAAACCAGATTCTATGTCAATCCTCAAAAGAGTATGCTTTTCACTGGAAGCGCTATATGGACGCTTTAGAACAGAAAAATGCCGCTTTAAAGGTTCATGCACTAAAAGCCCTTACCCCTTTTGAAGAAATTTTAGGTTCAAGCGCGCAGGTAATCCAGAAAATGCGCTCAGATCTTCTGGATGAACTCAATTTTTTTCTCAAAATGGAGAATTCTCTACTGCTGCAAAAAAACGAATCGGTTCGCTTAGAGTATATCCCCTCTTTTATCGACGATTCCCCCTCAAGTCGTCATAAAGAAATCGAGCGTCGTACTACCCTTAAAGGGCCCCACAGAGAGGATTTTTCTATCCTATTTAAGGAAAAAGAGGCGTATTGCCACGCCTCTTTTTCCTTAAATAGGATAGAAAAATCCTCTCTGTGGGGCCCTTTAAGGG
>RGXB01000262.1 GCA_010029555.1 bacterium | reverse complement strand
CACACAAAAGACCAGATTAGGTCAAAATTTAAACAAACATTGCTTGGGTTTAATTAGGATGTTAATCCTGAAACAAGGTTTAAACCTGTATTGTTTCCATAAGGTGGGCTATAAGATGTCCCTATAGCATATACTTGCTGAGTGACACTCCCCCACTAAATGAACGGATTCACTCTAGTGGGGGCTTCTTGTGACCTACGCAGATAATACATCTGCGCCTTTCGCTACAGCACTGGCGCTGACCAGTTTGGCTGCAGAGGAACCCTTTACACAATCGCTAAGCCCTAGCGTGTCAGCTAAACCCATTGCACGAATATTCTTCGCCGCATTCACATCCCTATCATGAATGCAAAAACAAGATGGACAATCCCATTCTCGAATAGATAAAGGCAGTGAATCTATTCGATAACCGCATTGATGACAAAGCTTCGAACTTGGACTGAATCGATGTATTTTGATAACATTCTTACCCTGTCGTTCACACTTATATTCGAGTGCGCTTACGAAAGAACCCCAGGCCACATCTTGTATCGCCCGTGATAATTTGCCATTTTTCATCATCCCCATGATATTCAAATCTTCTAGCACAAAACTGGTCGCGTGGTTTTTGACAGCCAATTTTGCAGTCTCTTGATGAATAAAATCATGACGTTGATTCTTGAGCTTCTCATGTACCCTTGCATATAAACGCTTTTGTTTACTGCGATTTGATGAACCTTTTTTCTGACGAGATAATTTCTTTTGTACTGAGGCTAATCGTTGTAAGCCTTTTTTCAAATGCCTGGGATTAGCAACTTTATGCCCATCACTATCTATCAATACATACGTAATACCTAAATCAATCCCTAAAGTCTCCTCAGGCTTTATTGAAGTTGCGAGCGGCATTGTCTCATCTGTCTCAACCAATACGCACACATAATAATTCTCAGTCGGTGTTTTTTTAATTGTCACCGTTTTGATGACCCCTGAAAAATCCCGATGCAGCCTAATCTTAATCGCTTTGATTTTGGGTAAGTGAATAAGACCTGACGCCTTATCAATCTCAACATGTTGCGGACATTGAAAAGATTGTAAACCCTGATATTTCTTCTTTTTTTGAGGAGGGCGTGCACGGCCCTTGAAAAAATTCTGATAAGCTTTATCTAAATGCTCTAAGCTTGCAAGCAAACTTTGACTATTGACTTCTTTAAGCCAAGGAAAC
>RGXB01000261.1 GCA_010029555.1 bacterium | reverse complement strand
TAATTTCATTTTGTCTCCCTACCATCACAGCTTAACTTATTAGTAAAAATAACAGGTAAAACATGGATAACAATAATAATCCACCCCTCAGTTTTTCTAAAGTCATTGGGAAAATGGCAGCGAATTCAACTTTCACCAAAATTCTTCTCAAGTATTCAGGGTGGACTCCAAATCCAAGTTTGGCAACAACTTGGCAAGGGAAAGATTTTGTCATTGCAATGCGTTTTCGATTGGTGCAATTGATAGCTGTTGTATTTCTCATTCTGGATTCAACTTTTTTCTTCATGCAAATGAAGGACAACGAAAATCCTTCAGGCAAAATCACAATTTATTTGGTTGAGTTGATAGTCAGCGTAGTGGTTTTTTTTGGCTATGAATTGTGGTACCACAAAAAGCGCTTGATGTACCAGTCCCGCAAGGAAATTGAACCCGTTTTTTATAAGGTTTTAACTGTTACGATCGAAACCGCCATTCCATTCGTTTGCATCTTAATTCAATCCTTGCACCTGCCACTAGAAAAAGCTTACGCGAATGTGTTTTTGATCGAGCATATTCCCTTCATGCTGTTAGGCATTCTTTACCTGCGTTTCTGGCTATGTTTTTATGCCGCCCTTATTGCAAGTGCAGGCAGAATCCTAATACTCCTCTTGATTTTGTTTTTTAGCGAAGTGGACAAAAAATTGCCTGACTATCTCTGGGGCGTTGCGGAGATTATACTTTCCGGCTTCATCATGGGAACAATCGCTTTGCTTTTAAGGAAAATGATTGAATCAGCCATCGCTGTGGCTTCTGAAAAAACCAAGCTGCATGATATCTTTGGACGATTCGTATCCAAGGATGTAGCGGATCAGATCGTATCCAAAGATTTAAAAATGGGCGGGGATAATATCAATGCCTCTGTTCTTTTCTTGGATATCCGAAACTTCACCCATCGCTCTTCCACCATGACCCCAGAAGACGCGGTAACCTTCCTTAACCAATTATTTAACTTCACGGTTGCTGAGGTTGAAAAAGCAGGAGGCATGGTCAATAAATTTCTGGGTGATGGCTTCATGGCTGTTTTTGGCGCCCCTCTTAGCCTTCCAAACTCATGCAATTCTGCAGTGATTTGTGCTATTGGGATTTTTGAAAAGTTACAGTTATTCAACACTTCTAAAACAGGTGAAATCGTCAAGTTGGGTATCGGTATTAACTACGGGCCCATGGTCGCAGGGGTGATGGGCACGGAT
>RGXB01000027.1 GCA_010029555.1 bacterium | reverse complement strand
TTAAGTGGGACAACAGCTGTGATGTCTTGATCAATTTCAATCGATTTCTGGAAACGGGCAAGCCTTTTCCCATCGGTTGCAACAAAAGTAGCCACCTTTTTTTCAATCTTCATCAGTACCGATACGCAGGCGGGCTTGCCAACCTCTTCCCTTGCAGCAGCAAAAGAGGTGCGAATGAGCATTTCCCTAAGGTCATCGCTTTTCACATCGACGGTCAAACCGGTCATTTGCGAGGGGATTGGAGGAAACTCGCTTTTGTCAATTCCGTTTACCTTAAAATGGGAAGACCCTGCCCGGATTTGTGCGATATTCCCCTCAACGGTGATTTCAATCATCGGGGTGGAGAGCTCACGAATCAGTTGGAAAAAACGGCGTGCAGGCAAAGTGATGGCTCCGGCAAGCTCCACTTGTGCAGGCATGGAGGCTTGTAAACTTACGTTTAAGTCGGTAGCGCTCAGGGTAATCATCCCATCGCCCGCTTCGATAAGAACGTTGGATAGGATGGGGAGGATCGCTTTTGCAGGGACAATCCTTTGTGCGACAGAAATGAGGGAAACCAATTGCGACCGGTTCACGATGCACTTCATTCCGATAGCTTCCAGTGTACTACTCATAGAGCCTTTTGCTTAAATCTTTTGGAAAAGATTAGTAGATAAAAAGAGTCGATGTCAACCGATTTTTCAATCCTCGAGCTAAAATACAAAAAGTCTGGAAATGGGGACGAAAATATTAAAAAAGTATAGATTATCCTCTTGTCCTGGAAAAAAAGATGGTAACCCTGTTTTTAGCAGTAACGTCAAAACAACCAAGGAAACATTCCTTAAGATGCAAGGGGAGAAAATCTTTTAGAAAAGGCCGGATCACTCGCTAGATACGAGCTTTTTGGAGAAAAGAAATAGGCATACGCTTCAGCGGTAACGTTTCGGGTTTTTAAATCCAACTGGATACGGCCTGAAAGAGTGATGTGATTTTTGATCTCGTCGTTTTCTCTCAGAACGAACGGGGTTATGATAGACTCGATGGATACAAGATTTCCCTTGGTTTCTAGACTTAAAAGGCGTGACGAAAAGACGCTCGATTGGGAAAGTTCCAGGGTGTTTAATTCTAAAAAAAGCTGACGAAAGAGTTCATTAGGGAATCCCTGAGCTAGTCCAAAGTGCACAAAATTCGCAAGGCCCTTATCCTCTTTAGTGAATGCGATTATTTTCTCAAGAAAGGGGCACTGTTCTAGGGGGGCTGTATTCCACTTAAGCAGAGTGTCGGAGGATCTCAAAAAATCGATTTCAAACTGGTTTTTTTCTTTTTCAAAATCTAAATCATGGACGTAAGTATCTAACTCTTGTTGGACCCTCGCTGAAAGGTCGACAGTTTTTTCAACAAAACTTTTTTTGATGGGAATAGAATTGGAGAAAATAGATGTAAAAAATTTATTTAAATATCGGAAAATACCTAGACATACCGATTGAATCTTAGAAAAAATCGAAGATCCCCCCTTTTTGGGGAAAGATAGATTAGGGGCGGGGGCATACGCAGGGGAAACGGCTAAGATAATACACCTCTTTTCAAGGTGTTATTTTATAAAAATACTTATTTGAAAGGAAGTGTGTTTGTATGGAAAACAAATTTTAACTGTTTTTCATGGCCCTTTGAGCCTCTCTAGACAGCTCCCGTTCTTTGATCACGCTTCGCTTGTCATGGAGTTTTTTCCCCTTTCCTATCCCAATTTTTAGCTTTACAAGCCCTTTTTTGAAGTAAATGGATAGGGGGATAGCGGTATACCCTTTTTGCTCGATTAATTTTTGGATCCGAAAAATCTCCTCTTTATGGAGGAGAAGCTTACGCACCCTTTTTTCTTCATGGTTGTGGATATTTCCAAACGCGTAAGGGGGGATAGACATTAATTTGATTACGGGTTGGGTATTTTCGAGATCTACATAACTTTCTGCTATGTTGCATTTTCCATTTCTTAAGGACTTTACTTCGGTCCCTTTTAAAGCGATCCCTGCTTCGAAGGTATCGAGAATTTCGTAGTTGAAAAATGCCTGGCGATTGGTTGCGATCTCTTTTTCCATAAGTAGACAAGACTATAGCAAAAAAAGGGTTAATCGAGAAATAGGAACCTTTTGTATGTGTTACCCCTGAATGGTTTTTCGGTTCTTTTTATTTCTAAAGATCTCAAAAAATGCGTAGATAAAAAACAGAAGGGTAATCGACCAAAAGATCCATTTCACAAGCTCTCGAATTTCAAGGACAGATATCCCAAAATCGATTTGTAAAGAGCTTAGACACGCCTCGATGAACAACCTCAAACCGATCCAAGCCACAAAAATAAGGGTGTAGTTTTCTAAAATGGGCTTTTTTTCAAGCAGGCGTATCACCTGGACCGTAAAAGACCTTAGTAGCAAAATTCCCGCAGAAGCCCCCACCACAACTATCCATAATTTCGGGGAGGTGTCCCCGTCGAGGGGCGAGATCCCCACAACAGCAAAGGCAGCTAGGATAGAGTCTATGGAAAAGACGAGATCCAGTAACAGGATAGAGAGGACTGTTTTCCATAGGCTCATGTGAAGCGCCGGCTCCTCAAAGGGGTTTTTTTTTGAAAAAAGCTCGTAAAAGGCTATATAAATCAGATAAAGACCCCCTATCCCTTGAAAATAGTAGAAACGGATCAGGTAAGAGGCTAAAAGGATCGCAATCACCCGTAAAATAATACTGCCAATAATACCCAGCCAAATGGCCAGGGATCTATGTATTTTGGGAAGTTTTTTGATCAAAATTCCTAAAACAAGCATGTTGTCAGCGGAAAAAAGGACCTCAACAAGGAGGACTACTAGCAGAATGGGGATGTCAATCAGCTCAAAAACCTGGTCTTTTAACACCACGTCAAGAAATTCGAGAGGGTAACCCATAGTATTCATGTTCTTTTAATATGTAAATTATTTTTTAACCGCAAAAGATTAGTTGTTTATTCGAAAGGGGTGATTACTAATGAAAAAAACTATTGATTTCACTACAATAGACCATTACAAAGAGGTTAAAAAAAGGGTTTATGAGATTTCTGTCCCTTGATGGTGCTCCGTGTAGAGGGCTTGGACAAATCCTGGTGATGAAGAAACTGACCCAGATGCGCTCCATACAATTTGAAAAAGACTTTGATGTGTATATTGGGAGCTCATGGGGGGCAGTTCTTTCTTTTTGCCTCGCCCTTTCGGTTCCTATTTCAGAGATTGAACAAGCCTTCGAGGAGTCTCAAACATACCTTAATTCACGAGCTTACCGTTTGCTTTATCCATTTTTACCAAGAATGTGTCCTAATAAAGTGACCCAACCTTTCTATCCTTTTTTACAAAATAAGACCCTAGGTGACCTGAAAAAAAGGGTGATCTGCCATGGGTATGATTTCCAGTTTAAACAACTTATAACCTTTGATTCTTCTAATCCAAAAGACAAAGATCTAGATCTTTTTTCTTTGGTTCAAAAACTCACTTTTGCCCCTTCCGTCTTTCAACCAAAATTTGAAACGACCCTGATCGATGCCTCTTTAGCTACAAGAAGCACCCTTTTTTTTTCTCTGTTACAGAACTTTCAAGAGTGGAAAAATCTCAAAATAAACATCCTGCATATCGGGGCAGGTCAAAAAAAACAAGAGGGGGAAAAAGTACGCAGGCTTTTTCAAAAAGGGTGGTTGCACTGGGTGTTATCTAAGCAGATTTTTGAGGAGCTGGAGTCTATGGGGAGGTCCTATCAGGAGCACCTTTGCAATCGGTTTATTGAGAGTCAACTGTATAAAGATTTAAAAATTATTTCGATGTGTCCTCTCATTGAAGGCCAGCTAGATTTTAGTTTTATGGGAGACGTATCCCTTACACCAAAACAAATACGCAAAGAGGTAGAAGGATGGATGGAAGTGTTTCCAATCGATCATTTAGAATTTTAAACCTCGATGGGGGCGCATTTGCCTGTGTATTCACCTTGCGTCTATTGGCCGAGATAGAAAAGCGTAGCTCAAAAAGGGTGTATAATTTCTTCGATGGTTTTTCTGGTATATCTGCTGGTGCTTTCCTAGGGGCGATTCTGAGTTATGGGGACATTACCGCCAAAGACCTGAATGAGGAGATCATGTTCTCGATCAAAAGTATGCGCTCTAATAAAACAGAGAGGCTTCGCTCGCTTTGGGGTGCCATAAAACCGGCTTTGTGTCATGAGAAAAAATGGGATCAGCTTTACCGCTATTTTGCAAATGCAAAACTCAAAGATCTCAAAATCAGAGGTGTCTTTCCCATTTGGGATTTTGAAAATAAAAAAATTCGAATCTTCGATTCCGACTTAGACCCTGATGTGTCCATTTGTGATTTAGTGTATCTTTCTACTGGGGCGAATGCTGTTTACGGAGCCGTCGATTCCAAGTTAAGCCAGCCTAAATTTTCCGGTTCAGATATGGCCCTTTATGTAAATGATCCCCGTTTATTATCATTGTTCAGATTTAAAGAAAAAATTTTAGAAAAAGGGGCTCACATACTTTCGATTGGTTCCTCTTTGACCCCATCTGAACCTCTGCAAAAAACCTTTAGAAGGGGACCTTTACGCTGGATAAATAATATTTTACCCGAATTAAGGCAAGCCCAGGAGAGTTTCGTTAACCAGTCGATGCAACTCATTTTCCAGGAAGAGATCTTGCCGATTCATAGCCACCTTCGCCTAAACATGATCTGCGGGAAATCGGTAGATGGTTTTAAGGGGGATGATGAACTAAATATCTTTTTTCTAGATTTGGCCGACGAGCTTATCGAGCGCCGATCCTATGAAATAGACCGCTTTATCGAAGCATGTGAAAATAATACCAAACTCCACTTGCCCGTCATTTTATAGATCTTCTTAAGCAATTTTTTAGCACTATTACTCTTTAGATCCCTAAACCGCAACATAGCGATTTAGGGACTTCTCGTAAGCTTTTTTTATTCTTTATTTGTTTCGTGATCATCTTCACGGTAGGGGTAAAAAAGACCCCCTTTTCTTGTAGTTATTTTTTTAGAGTAATCGTATACGTAGACAAAAACGACGGGAGCAACGACAAGGCTTAAGATCTGCGCAAATAACAATCCCCCGACAATTGCAACCCCTAAAGGAGCACGGCTTAGGGCGATTTCACCCCCAATCCCCAGAGCAACCGGAACCGCTCCCATCATCGCAGCAAACGTGGTCATGAGGATAGGTCTAAATCTGAGCATAGAGGCTTTGGTGATGGCCTCTTCGGCTGTGGTTTGTGGATTTTTCTCAAGCTCTTCAAGGGCGAAATCGACAATCAAGATACCATTTTTCATCACGATTCCCATGAGCATGATGATCCCAATCATGGCATAAATGGAGAGTTTAAAACCCAGTAGGTAGAGAGTCAAAAGACCCCCAAATGCGGCTAAAGGAACAGCAGAAATCGGGGTGATAGGGTGCAAAAAGTTCTCATATAAGATCCCTAAGATGATATAGATCGCAAAAATAGCCAAACCGGTAAGAATGAAGAGCTGTACCATAGCCTTTTGGAATTCTGCACTTGCCCCGCTGGAGAATCCTACAGCTTTTCCCTCAAAAACTTGAGGACCGATAATAGCGAGTTTTTCGAGTGCTTGAGAAATTGTATATCCAGTACTGATATTAAAAGAGATCGTGCTTGAGGGGAGCGAGTTGTAGTGGTTTATCATGTTCGGCTCGGCTTTGAGTGTACCCTTAAAAAGGGATGTGGTGTTTGTCGCAGAAGTCGTATCTGTTGTGGAGAACATATTCCCCCATGGGCTGACATTTGCGCCAGGAACCTGTGGACCCAAAAAGAGGCGATCCATCTCACCAGGAGTTTGTTTGAATTTGTTTTTCAGCTCAAGGATCACATAGTTAACCGAGTTAGGCCTATAGATAGTAGAAACATACGTCTGCCCGTACGCTAAAGCGAGGTTATTTTCAAAATTAAGAGGGGTAATATTTCCGTATGCTCTTGCTTTATCTCGATCGATGTGCATGCTAAAAACAGGGCTTCCGACGGAAAGATCGGAGTTTACTAGGAAAAATTCGGGCTCTTTTCTCATGGCATTCATAAGTGCTTTAGTCTTTTCTTCCATGATTTTTTCATCTTGTGAAGCCACTACATATTGGAATGTAGCACGCCCCGCAGATGAGCTTCCCGACTGCACGTTAATTAAGGGGAGAGGTTTAAAGAAAACCTTACAGCCAAGGACACTTCGGCTTTTCACATAAAAATCTTCTAAAACATGATCAAAAGGGATACTCCCTTTTGAATCGTCAAGTATCATAAAAATAATACCCATATTATCGCTGGGACTATCGGAAACGGTACATTGGCCGAGAACATAGGGGTTGCTAAGGGTGTGCTTTGCAATCTCTTTCAGGAAAACTTCCGTTTTTTGCGGGGAAGCGCTTTCGTCTGCCACTACATAACCGATGACCGCGTTAATAGGGGTATCAGGGAGAAATTCTTTTGGTGTTTTTATAGTTATGGCAACTGAGGTGATCAATAAAAGGAAAGAAAGCCCAAGTATAGACCTTTTGTGGTGTAAAGACCAGGCGAGAACCGGGACATAAAATTTTCTAAAAAATTCGTTGAAAGCTATAGAAAGCTCTTCTACCCGTGATTTTTTATTTGGGTCGTAAGGGGGAATAAAGCGACTGCAAAGCATCGGAGTCAAAGTAACGGAGATAAAACCGGATAAAAGAATCGCCGCGATCATTACCCCGGCCATTTCACTAAACAGTTGTCCCATAAGACCTGGAATGTACAGCATGGGGATAAAAACAGCGCAAAGGCAACCCGAAATGGAAATAATTGCCGTAAAAATCTGCTTAGAACCGACGATAGAGGCTTTGTAGGGCTGCATCCCCTCCTCCCCGTGCCGGACGATATTTTCCAGAACAATAATAGCATCGTCCACGAGGAAACCGGTAGCTAAAGTAATAGCCGACAAAGACATTACATCCACATTATAACCTAGAAAAAACATCAGGATGAAGGTTCCGGTGATCGTAATGGGGAGCGTGATCAGGGGAATCACACTGTTACGAATTTTTCCCAAATAAAGAAAAACGACAATTACCACTAAAGTAAAGGCAAGATATAGAGTCATTTCGATATCTTTCACCGATTCGAGAACATAATTTTTTTGATTAAAGCAGATGTCATATTTCATGGACCTTGGCATCGAAGGGGTCAGCTCCAACATTTTACTCTCAAGATTCGAACATACTGTGACCGTGTTGAAATTATTCTGTTTAATTATAGCTAAAAAAACGGCCTCTTTTCCCTTTGAATCGCCTCTGTTGAACCATTGAATATTTTGGTTCGTATTCTGGACGCTATTAAAAGCTCTTCCGATATCAGTGAGTCGTACCACATTGTCATTTTGAATTTTTATGATCATATTATTATAGTCATCGGCGCTGAAGAGCTGCCCGTCTGCCGTCGTGATAATCGTAAAATTGGGTCCATAGAACTTTCCCGTAGGTTTGACAGGATTGTTTTGAGTGATGGCATTAGAGACGTCTGCAAGGGTAATTCCTTTAGCTGCGATCGATTCCGGATCAATATGGATGCGCACTGCAAATGGATTTCCATACACCTGCACATTAGCAACCCCTTCAGTTGTGCCCAGCTGCCTTGCAATAATGTTGTTAGCATAGTCATAAATCGAGCTTTGGTCTTGTGTATCGGAATAGACCACTATATACATAACAGGCGTATCTGAGGGGTTCACCTTTGTATAGGAGGGGAGATTGGGTAAGGGGGGGAGCTGCCCTTGCACTTGGGAAATGGCTTGCTGGGTATTGGTTGCAGCATCGTTGATGTTGATTGTGGGGTGGAATTTTAAAAGGATCGAAGAGTTTTGGTAGGTACTGGAAGAATTTACCGATTCTACTCCCTGAATGGAAAGAAATTGGGTTTCGAGCGGCCCTGTCACAAGGGTTGCTACCTGCTCGGGGGAGGCACCGGGATAATTTGCCGAAACGGAGATCGTGTTTGCTGTAGTATTAGGCAAAACTGAAACCGGAAGATTGGATAGTGCATACGCTCCAAATGTTATGAGAGTAAGCATCACAAGAAGTGTAGCAACCGGCCTCTCTATGAAAGATTTTGAAAAATGCATAGGTCCCCTTACAGTCATCAAACGTATGTCCCTAATCGAAGGCTTTGAATACTCAAAACCATGTCGATTTAAGGTTTAAAATATTTTTCATACTGAAGAAACCCTATTGAATCAAGAAAAAACGCTCATTTGAGAAAATTTTTTTAATCCTATGAATCAAGTGAATAGAGGAGTTTTTTAAAAAATATTTTTGTAAATAAATAAAATTTGAACCATTTGCAGTTTTTTTTGATTTAGGATAATTGAAAGAAAACAAAAGGGATATAGACCATGAAAAAGCAACCTAAAAACCAGGAGAAAAAAGAGGAGAAATCCTCAGATAAGAATCGTGAAAAGAAAATTACCGGAGGCGGAGGTGGGCAAGCAATCCCGGGTGGAAGACCTTAAAGCCGACAAAATAAAAAATAAACCAATTCTCATCTTTTTTTTAAGACTACAAAAACTAAGTATTTGTAGTCTTTTTTCTAAACAAAACGAATTAGACAAGAGCTCGATAGATCTAGTTTAGTCCAAAGTGCATCACAGCTGGCGGATATTATGAAAAAAATTTTATCTTTTTTTGGTGGGGGAGATTTCTTAATTTTTTGTTGTATTCTTTTTTATTTATGTGGCAATTAAAAATTAAAGGAGAAATGAACTAGCAATAACTAAAAAAGAGGACTTAAAAGTCAAAAAGCCATACACAGATGCTAGTTTGAAGAGACCCTTCCTTTTCAAAGTGATTAAATTTTTACAGGTTTACCCAGATGATAAAAAAAATTCGTAAAAAAACAAATGAAAACGGTCTTATCGAGCCCTGGTCTAAAATGGGAAAAGGTAAGTCAGAATATGAAAAAGGGTATATAGGATACATTAAAGGGTTGCAAAAAAGCACCATCCCTTATGTTGTGCAACTTGGAGTCTTTTTAGCGACTGCAGAATTTAATGGTTGCAAATTATCCTTAGCCGAATTTCTTCAGCGCCGTTACCTTGCGGGGGCACTTAATCGAAATCTTCCTCAAAAAATGTCAGAAAAAGAGGAAAAGATGGCTGAAGCAGCAGTGGAATTTACCCTAAAAATGCTCGGTTCAAAAACAAATATCAAAAAAAAGGATGTTACCGACTTAATCCATGCAGGTTTTGACAATCGGGAGATTGTGGATCTGTGTGGCCATTTAAATTGGTCAGATTTTATCACAAAACATGCTAATTCATTCGTGGTTTTCGAGGAGTTGTAATTTTATATGTTCATAGATTATCCAAGCCTTAATAAAAAAGCGCAACAACGTCTTGATAAATCGGTCTCTACTTTTGGTTTTCGACTTAGAGGACTCAGGCTAATGCAATCTTCAGATGCGTTTATCTTAAGCTATCAAAAATTTATCCCCTTAAAAGTCACCAACTACCCAAAAGGGCTGGGGGGAGCGATCAATATTATGATGGCCGGCTACTACAATACCCCGTACATAAGAGATCTGTATCAATATCAAATGGTAAATGGCTCTCCATTGAAAGAGAGAAAGGGAGTAAAAAAAGAAACGGATCTTAACTATAGAGGGAAATCCGAGGATGCTTTAGTCCATGCGGTATTACGGTTTTTAAGGAAATACTTTGATAAAAAAGGGAAAATTTCCTCAAAAGATCTGCAAAGTCTAGCCAAAATGGGCATATCCAAAGGGGAGATCTTAGGCTACCTTGGATGTGCTTTTACGGTTCAGGCAAAAATCTTTCTCGCTAAATCTTTTGACTTAGAGACAGACCCAGAACTTCCCTTTGTTTATTTAGACAAAAAAGGAAGTAAAGCATAATGAGGGGTTTTTCTTTAAAAGAAAGAGTACCTTTTAGGGAAATCATGGGGTTCATTCTTAAGGATTACCAGAATCTTTTAAACCCCCTTTTTTATGATCCAATTTTAGATGCTAAGGCTCAATACGATCTTTTTAAAAATTTTTCCTATCGCATACTCACCCTTATTACACCCACACTTCTAAATGAGCTCGATAACTACGATCAAAAAATTTATGGATATAAACTGCATACGATCCTATTTAAAGAATTTAATCCGCTGCATAATCCTTTATATAAACCTTTTCTAGGGATCCTTTTAAATGGAGGATGGGAAAAGACCTTGAAAAAAACCCCTCTTTTAAAAGAGCTATTGGATTTGAATGTTGGATATTGGGTGCAATATATAACGGAGATATTTGATCGGGTCAAATCGGATTTGGATCTTATAACCCCCTTTACTGGAATAGTTCCATCCGACAAAAAAAGGTACATAAAGCGATTGGAATTGGATAAAGGGGATTTGCATAACCAGCAGAGATCAGCAGCAGTACTTACCTTTATTCATGGAAAAGTGGTCTACAAACCCAACAGCGCTAAAATCAATCTCGCTTTTTGCGCCTTAAGCGACTGGCTTCGTAGTTACAATTCCCCTTATGTTCCAAAGAAAGTCGATTGTCTCGATCGGGGAAGCTACGGTTGGTATAAGTTTATAAAAAAAACGTGTTCAAAAAAGTTAGAGACAGTCAGAAAATACCATAACAACCTTGGAGCTCTGACCGCTTTAACCACCGTTATGGGATCCACCGATTTTCATTCAGAAAACTTTTTAAAAGCAGGGGTGGACCCTGTTGTTATCGATGCAGAGTGTCTTCTATCCGGCAATTTTTTAGATCAAAGATCCCATGGAATATTCGAGCGTTGCGCTTTGAGAACCGGGTTTTTTTCCTACCATATGCGGTGCTCAAAAAGCTACAGGGAAGAGGCAGGGATTGGTATAGAATTTTCCACAGATAAGAAAAATAGAATTAGCTTAAAAAGTTTTTCCAGGCTTTCAAAAGGGAATAAGCAGGCGTTTTTGAACGGGTTTTTAGACATGTTCTCTTTTTTATGTAGTGTTAAAAAGCCCCTTTTGGAGGCTCTTACCTCTGATGAGGGTGCTCTACGACCTTTTTCTGAAGCATTGATAAGAATAGTATACAAAGGTACGGCTATGTACGGCCAGATTGTCGCTGATTCTTTGTTTCACCTAGAAAATAGCCGCAAAATGGATAACGCTTTAAAAAATCTACCGCACCCCTATTGGGTAGTCCCTAGGATGACAAGGTCAATGCGGTCTCAGGAAATCAAAGAGATGAAAACCCAAAATATCCCCCACTTTTTGATCAGAGCAGATGAGGTTTTGTATACCCCAAAATTCCAAAAGAAAAAAATAAAAATTTTTAAAAAATCCCCTTTGGATAATTTCATTCAAAATGTGAAAAACCTTTCCCAGACCTCATTAAAAAAACAGTTCTTTTTAGTAAAGAGCGCCGTTAGCGGAGAATTGGGTAGACCGGTGTTAAAATCGCTGTTTCCCAAAAGTAAATCACGTAATTTTTTACGATATTTTGACTGTTTAACTTTTTAATTTATTTGACTTTATTACCTTATTGGATTAGGTAAACAAATTATGGGGTTTATTGTAATTTATGGATGAGGAAAAAAAGGGGGAGGAGCTGAAAACAAATCCCCAGTCGGAAAATCCGGGAGACGCTTCCCCTCCAGATCAGGGGGAGGAAACCCTTTTTAGAAAGGGAAAAGTTGACAAATTTATTTCTCCCGAAGATCTCAATAGTCTTATCCAAATAATCCGCCCTAAAGAGTGGGTAGGTTTAGCCTGCTTAGGTCTGATTGTGTGCTTTTTATTCATTTGGTTATTCAACGGTAGAATCACAACAGATGCCGTTGGTCGTGGCCTTGTTGTACAAAAGGAGGGTCTTCTCTACTTATACGCTAAGTCAGAGGGCCTTTTTTATTCTGTCAATCTTATTCAGGGACAAATGGTAGATAAAAGCACCGTAATAGCCTATTTGTATGAAAAAAACTTTCTTGATTCTTTTAATGACCAGGGGACAAAAGTCCATCAGCTCGAGATCAATCTAAAAAAGGCTATAGAAAACGGCGATTCCTCGGAGTCGTTATTATTACGCACTCAATTGGAAAACGAAACGCAAATTTTACAGGGCATGCAGGATAATCCCGTTTTGGTTCCGATTTATTCGGAAGTAGAAGGTGAAGTGATAGCCCGTTATGTGGGGGCAGGGGAGTTTGCTCAACCGGGTCTAGCTTTAGGGCTTGTTGATCCCCCATTTGATAGGGGGGAGCCGATTGATGTCTACGGCTTTTTTGATGTAACTAACGGCGGCAGAATTACTGAGGGTATGGAGGTTTTCATCTCCTTTGAAAAGTATGTCAATCCTATTTACGGTAGTCTAAAAGGGAAAGTTGTATACGTGGATCCCTACCCAGGAACCTCAATGAGGTTTTTGAAATTAATAGGAAAAGATCAAACATTTATAGAATTTATTGGTGGTATCGTACCAAAATATAACATTCGGGTGGAAATTCAAAAAGACCCCAACGATCCGTCAGGGTATGCATGGACATCGGGAAAGGGGCCTGAAAACATACGTATTACCCCCGAATTTTGCCACCTTCGTGTTCGCATAACCGAAGATGCCCCCATTAATTATCTTTTTAACTAAGGGGT
>RGXB01000260.1 GCA_010029555.1 bacterium | reverse complement strand
CGTTACCAAGCAAAAAAGTCCGGCAGACCCAAATGATACGATAATTTTTGAACCATCTGTGACAGGTGTTCCAGAGCAATAGGGGTTGGTGGAGTGGGTGGGTTCTTTTTCTTGGTAGGTGATAGATTTTTGCCATAGGATTTTGCCGTCCTTCCTATCAATGCAGAGAAGGGCTCTTTCAGACCCTTCTTTGTTCAATGATTGTGAGAGAAAGATTTTATTTTCCCAAATAATAGGGCTGGAACTTCCCGGTCCAGGGAGTTTAAGTTTCCATTTGATGTTTTCGGTGGGAGACCAAGTGCTTGGGAGCTTTTTTTCACAACACCCCCCCACGGGCAATAAAGGAATTCCAAATATGGAATGGCGAACTCATCTTAAAAAAGAAACTTTCGAGTCTGGGAAAGAGAAATTACTTTACCGTATGATGTCGCCTGAAAACCCAGCACCCGCAACAAAATACCCACTGGTCATTTTTCTTCATGGGGCAGGCGAACGGGGTTCAGACAACGACGCACAACTTGTGCACGGTGTTAAAGATTTTGCAAAACCTGAGTCACGAAAATCGTACCCCTGCTTCTTGATTGCACCACAGTGCCCCAACGAAAAAAAATGGGCGGAAGTCGACTGGTCTGCCTCCTCGCACCAAAGACCTGAAAAACCCAGCGAGCCTGCAACACTTCTCTTCAAATTAATCGAAAATCTCACCGCTCAACTCCCCATCGATACAGATCGTATTTACATTACCGGCTTATCCATGGGGGGCTACGGCACATGGGATTTGATTGCGCGTAAGCCCGACATGTTTGCCGCTGCTGTTCCGGTTTGTGGAGGTGGAGATGAAAGAGATGCCCAGCTAATCGCCAAAATCCCAATCTGGGCCTTCCACGGAGGTAAAGATACAGTGGTTAAACCACAGCGCACCACCAACATGATCGAAGCAATCAAAAAAGCAGGTGGTAATCCAAAAGCAACAATTTACCCCGAGGTTGGGCATAACTCCTGGGTCAACGCTTATTCTGACCCAGAAATGCTCAAATGGCTTTTTACAAAGAAGAAATAATATGCACCTTAAAGCTTTGGCGTTATTGATAATAACTGGTTTAACTGCGGGCCTTCACGCCGAAAACTGGCCTGCTTTTCGAGGCCCTTCAGGCAACGGGAAATCTTCAGAAAAAAATCTCCCAAGCACTTGGTCTCCCACCGAAAACATCAAATGGAAACTTAAACTC
>RGXB01000259.1 GCA_010029555.1 bacterium | reverse complement strand
CGGCAGGTGCGATGCTTGCGAAGGCAATGGACAAAAATGCATCGAAATGCATTTCCTTCCTGATGTTTGGCTCGAATGCGACATATGCAAAGGCAAACGCTACAACCCAGAAACATTGGCTGTTTTATACAAGGGAAAATCAATCGCAGATGTGCTGGAAATGCGCATTAGCGAAGCTCTGGCCTTGTTTGAAAACCAACCCAAGATACGACAGATACTTCAGACCTTGGATGATGTCGGCCTAGGATACATGGCACTTGGACAATCAGCCCCTACCCTTTCTGGGGGGGAGGCACAGCGAGTTAAACTTGCATCTGAACTTGCAAGACCCAATACTGGTAAAACCATTTACATTCTTGATGAACCCACCACCGGACTTCATTTTGATGATGTTAGAAAACTGCTGGAAGTCCTACATCGTTTGGTTGATTTGGGAAATACCGTAGTCGTAGTTGAACATAATCTCGATGTTATAAAAAGTTCTGATTGGATAATTGATCTTGGCCCAGAGGCAGGACCGGAAGGCGGCATGGTCGTCGCTCAAGGTACACCCGAAGCAATTGTTACCGGGGTTTGGGAAAAACTCCATATCTCTGATACACCTATAAAAACCTTTGGATTATCTCATACTGCAATTGCTTTACTTCCAGTCCTAAAAGCAGGCCCTAAAATTGACCGCATCCCATATGTTCCATTCAAAGAACTTTCTGCCAGAGAAAAAACAATCAACATCAAAGATCTCGGGGCAGATGTCAAAATGCCTTGGGAAGCCGATGGTAAAAACTGGCACACAATAAACCGTATTACTCTCGATGGCAAAGCTTGCAGATGGGATGGAAAAGCACTAGAGTTTCTAGACAAGTTACTGCAATCAAAAAAAGCTCTTGCGCCAACGAATTGGAACGAACGAGGGGTAGTTGAGTTCAGCGCCCAGGGAAAACCCGCAACTTGGTTATGCCATGCTCTTACTGGACACGAGTGGCTCTTACGCCTCGTTTTCAGGGTTCCTAAAAACACCTTCAATGAAGATGAGCTAAATTCCAGCCTTGGCATTCCTACTTTAAACAATACCCCCGGGCTTGAAATATATGGCAATGAATCAAGAGTTCGGGTTGGGAACTTGAAAAAATCTCCTTGGCAACAAATCACCATCTTGGTCCATCGTCTTTCAGAAATCCAGAACGATGAATTTAAAAGCTTTATTGATTCAGCAACAGCAGCACACCTTGA
>RGXB01000258.1 GCA_010029555.1 bacterium | reverse complement strand
ACCGCAACGAGTCGCTACCGAACCTCACGTGACGATCCAGCACCGTGTCGCGCCGGCTTCATTCCCATGGAAGCTGGTCGGTGGAATCATCCTCGGCGGAATTGCAGTCATTCTCATCCTCAATGCCTTTGCGCAGCCTGCTGAGTCACCGGGACCTGACGGCTTGATCGGAGCAGGTTCGTGCATCATCGTGGATGCGACGCTTGCCGCAGTCGAAGTCGACTGTGCAGTTCCTCACTACGGAGTCGTGCGCCAACTGAATGGTTTCGACGTTCCGTGTCCGAGTGACACCGAGACGATCCGCGACAGGCAAGGGATGGGCAACGCCTGCGTTGTACCGAGTCGTTAGCGAGCGGTAGCCTGAATGCCCTCGGGCGGTTAGCTCAGTCGGAAGAGCGCCACGTTCACATCGTGGAAGTCATGGGATCGAGGCCCATATCGCCCACGAGAGATACTCTTGGTCTGTGACCAAGAGTTGCGAGCGCCCAGGTTGTTCAGAGCCGGGAGTCGTGGCCTCCACTTTCGAACGGGAATCACTGACCGTCGTTCTCTCTCACTACGTCGGAGAGGTCGAAGAGGGATCTTTCAACGTGATGTGCACTCGGCATGCCGACATCCTCACGGTTCCCCGCGGTTGGACCATCGATGATCGACGCGAGGATCCACCAAGACTCTTTGCGGCGCCAGGGAAGAAGTCTGCGAAGCCGGAGAAGTCGAAGGATCAGACGTCGTCAATGTCTCGCCGACGCAAGGCACGAAGCGTTCCTTCTCCGAAGTTGTTTGATCAGATCGCACTCGTCACCAAGCTCGAAACCGCTTCGCCGGTAGTCGAGGAGCCGCCGACTCCCGTGGAGCCTGTAGTTGAGGAACCCGTTGCTCACGTTGAAGAGCGTGAGGAGAAGGTCGATCAGGATGCGACGAAGGCATGGAAGCCGCAGTTCGACCGAACCGATGACCTTGGTGGGGTGTTGCGTCCGAAGGGGAAGTTGTTGAGTCGGGCGTTCGGTCTCGATGACACGGTTGCCCAGCCGCGTCCCGAGCCCACTGACGGACTCGAGCGCGAGCCGTTTACCGAACACGACATTCCGTAAGCCATGGACGTCCGCGCATCGCTTGATGCGAACTGTGATGCATCACGTCTGTTCGACCTAGTGAACGATCTCGCGAGTTATCCGCAGTGGATGGACCTCGTCCATCGCGTTGAGGCGGACGGTGAGGGGGCTTGGGAAG
>RGXB01000257.1 GCA_010029555.1 bacterium | reverse complement strand
GCACCAGGCTGAAAGACTTTTTGTAAATTTCAAAATATACGGGATAAGTGTTGCAAAAAGCATCCAGATCTATCATGCGCGTGCTTAGGGCAAGCATATCAAAACCAAAAGATTTGTAGATCCCCCGCTCAAGCCATTCATTCATAGCCGCAGTGCCTCTAGAATCTCTATGACTATGGGTCAGCAAATAGATTAACGGAGCCATCTTCTCTATGAGTTCTAAAGTCCCTTTGGAGTGATCCCAACTCAAAACATCCCTGAATAGTCTCTCGCATTCTTTAAGGGTATCTTCCAAAAGGAATATGTCCTGATGCATTACAAGCCAACGGGAATTTTCATATGCTCTGTCTAAAGTATCATCCAAATCCTCGCCCGGGGTGCGATTTAGCCAGGTGACAAACTTAGATGTGGCGTACAATTTCCCCAAAACCTCATGGCGCATCGAAAATAGAAGATAGTGAGTTTTAGGGGGGAGTTCCTCCCCTTCATTAATCGGCTGACTAAACTCTTCCTCTAGATTGTGAAACGCTTTTGCTAGCTTGATTCCGTGGTATCCATCCCCCTCAACCAAATGCTTCTGTTGCTTAAAATCTTTGAATTTGGCCGCAAGTAACTCACGATCCTTCTCTTTTTCTCTTTCAACAATCGCATTCCAACTATCTTTTAAAGAAATATTTTTTTTTAAAGACAGTAACATGGCCTCACCAGACAAATGGTGTCTTGTATTACGCAAAAAGAGCTGATAGCTCTCCTCCCCACCTTCACAGAAACCTGAATAGACGTAGGGATTTACAATTGCATCGGCAGCATATCCTTTAAGGCCACGACCCCAACGGACTGTATTGAGTCCTCTAGCTTGGATAGCCTCCTGACTCAAAAGCTCCAGAGTAAAACTGGAAAAGGGGGAATCTTGACAGGTCATCTGGAAAGGCTTTGTAAAAATGTCCTCCTCAGAGGTCTCTTTCAAAGCAGCTTGAGCTAAGAGCGGAAATACATTTTCGCATATCTTAAGCCCTGCAAGGATATATTGGCCGCTAAGAATCAAAAAAGGATAACTGAAGGGGGTGTGCATTTCATTGCGTCGCACCCCAAACCGCTCAGCCATAGGGGTATTTGTCCTTAGAGCTATTTCTTTGCGGATTTTACTCAAATCGGCAAGAAGACCATGGAAATCGGTTTTTACCCCTTTTTTAAGGATCTTTTGTGCAACAAGATCTATCGCCGAACCCG
>RGXB01000256.1 GCA_010029555.1 bacterium | reverse complement strand
TGTGCACTTGTAGCAGGAATGCCATCAGCAATCCTTGGTGAGGTTGTATTTTGGTGGTTGTCATTATTTATCTCCTGTTTGATTCCAGCACAGCCTGCAGGGATCGAAACACGGATGAAAATGTTTCGCCTGGTCTTTCATTCCTGGGATTCAGGCCAAACTTATCTTCAAATAAACTTGGACTATCGAACCCCTTTGGAAATACATCTTTCAATAAATTCCTCAATATGACAAGTTCTTTTGTGAATTCTTTTGGAACGCTTTGTGGATCGAGGTCGTCCCAGGAATTATGAATTGCAGCCAAGCCCAGATATAGCTGGGCAAACTCATCCCAGGAACCTTTTTCTGAATTAATTTTACCCGACTCGATCAGTTTTTTTGCAAGTTCCAGCAACTGAGTTTTGGTCCAAGCAGGGCTTTTTTCCAAATCCCTTACAGCTATTTCCAGTTGTTCGATGGCCTTTTTACAGGATTGTCCAACTTTGTCTGGTTGAGCATTAAATTGATTCATCTGTGATGAAACTTCTGTGGGGAAACCTTTTATTTTACTTTCTTCCAATACAAGCTTCAAGGCGTTGCCATTGAACCAGCCACCCCATGGCAATGAACCCGGTTTATTTGAATACCCACCTTGGTATTTTCTGCTGTTGAGTTTTAAATCTTTGTGGCAACTGAAGCAATCAAACTCGGTGAATTCAGGCCAAGGGCTTTTTTTGCCCCCGGTTCCATTAAAGCTACTTGTCCTGTCTTCCAGTAGTTGAAGCGCAACTTTTGAACTTTCAATCTGCCCTATGGCCCATGCCTTGGCATTAAAATCGGGATACCT
The DNA here is from genome assembly GCA_010029555.1 of bacterium. Classification (GTDB taxonomy): domain Bacteria; phylum Chlamydiota; class Chlamydiia; order Chlamydiales; family RGXB01; genus RGXB01. Next base: position 404 of record RGXB01000256.1, on the reverse strand, counting down.
TTTTAAATCATCTTCCATCTTCCAGTGTCTGGGATACTGGGCAGAGTATGCAGAAAGTTCAAAGTTCAACCTGGGGTGGCCTGCTGCTATGAGGTCGTGGTTTACTTCCATTCCCTTTTTTGCATTGCCCACATGGCAATCCGCACACATTTTATTTCTGCTTGATAAATCCTTGGTGTTGGTCAAACCGAATTCTTTTTCTTTTTCCTGTGAACTAAGCTTCTTGAACTTCTCAGTAAAGTGAATGGATATGTAACCTGAAGATGATCCATGGCATGATTCGCAACCAACGCCTTCTGTAATGCTGAAACCCGGGCCTGCATGTTCAGATTTTCCTTGGTTTGAGGAATGGCAGTTCAAGCATAGTTGGGTTGCCCCAGCACTTCCCGGCCCGGTGTTATAAA
>RGXB01000255.1 GCA_010029555.1 bacterium | reverse complement strand
ATTGGCATTGGATGGAATGGATGTTTATCGCTCCAAGGGTTTCTTGGATTTAACCGGATTATTTCAAGTACATGGTTTACCGGGTTTTCCACACTTGCATGACTCACAATTTGTTTCTCAGTTTTCACCTGATTTTGCTAAATTTGCCAGCCCTTGGGCTGCGATTCGCGCCAAGGATATTCTTGCTCATCATCCATATGAGACTTTCGGTCATACCATGGATTTTATCGAAGCTGCTGCAAACGATGATAAAGTACTAGCTATAAAGCTTACACTTTATAGGACTAGTAGTGACTCCCCTATAGTTCGTTCTCTTCAAAGGGCGGCTGACAATGGCAAAGCAGTCACTGCTGTTATTGAAATTAAAGCGAGGCTTGATGAGGAGCGAAATATATTGTGGGCCAGAGAGCTTGAGAAATCAGGGGTTCATGTGGTATTCGGTTTTGTAGGTTTAAAAACGCATTGTAAAGCAGCTCTGGTGGTAAGAAAAGAAGATGATGGATTAAGAAGGTATGTTCATCTTTCCACCGGGAACTATAACCCTCAAACAGCCAGAATGTATACTGACCTAGGGTACTTCACTTGTAACAATGATTTTTGTGAAGATGTATCAGCGCTGTTTAATTATTTAACTGGTTATTGTGAGTTGCCGAAGTGGAAAAAATTGATTGTTGCACCTAGTAGGCTTCAAGATTTCATGCTTGAAAAAATTACTTTGGAGGGGGCTTTTGCCCAGCAAGGTAAAGCCTCAAGAATAGTCGCCAAAATAAATGGATTGCTGGAACCTGCGATTGTAAAAGCTTTATACCGGGCGAGTAATTCAGGAGTAAAGGAAACGGAATGAGGGGCCACATTCATGGGTATACGCCGTTCATAGACCGCAAGATCTTCTCCCACTCCAATCGGTTGAAATAAATAATAGGCGGTTCCGTCCATGACACGATCAATAAGGTATCCTTGTCGACCATGCATATCCGTACACTGAGTTTTGGTATCGACCATGATGGAAAGAGTTTCGTACAAATGACGGTAGGATACTTTGAGGCGTTGGTTCAATTCAATATGAAGTTGTTGAACCGTATACGCATACGACTTTTTAAAGAGAGTCTTGATCTTGTCGATTGTTTTGTAAGGATCATAAAGGGTTTCTTGATAAAGGGGAGTTTTTTCTTCAAATCCGCAAGTATAATTACATTCCATGAAATCACAAGCAATCGTAAAGGAGCTATC
>RGXB01000254.1 GCA_010029555.1 bacterium | reverse complement strand
GTGTTCCGGGTCGTATATCTGTTTGAGATCGCGCATTTTTTCTACCTGCTTTATCCCATAAGACCGCTCAAAGTCTTCTCTTGAGGCGAAAGGCATGTACGCCTGATAAAAAACTCCCTCATGGTCTAGTAGGTAGGCATTCACCTCTTTGATCCATTGTTCGGTTTTTGCCATCTCTTTTTGGGTCTTCTTCTGGGCAAAACTAATCACAACAGCGAATCGGTCCTGTTCAGCATAAGGAAGAATGGAAAGCTCGTCTTTTGGTGTAGGTCGAATGGTTGCGTTGATTAGGCGCACCTGGTTGCTCTTCAATTTTTGCCCCAAGAATCTCAGGAAGGGCTCCAGCTGATCCTTTGTTAAAAAATACTCCTGTAGCCACTGTGCGTGTAGATGGGAACGGTGCAGCATAAAAAAGGAGTTGATCGGGGGATGCAGAGCTTGGTTTCTGGTCAGCTTGCGCCCCTTGAGCATGGCAGCTTTTTCTTGGTTCCAAAAATGGCTCAAAAGCCTTTTTGTGGTGGCGTAAAAAAGGTTGGAGACCATGTTAAGAGCAATCCTTTCCATCCGTTTACCGGTCTTAGCCTCTTTATGGATTGGGGTAATGGTATTTGCCCCCCCAATCAGTGCTTCAGGATCTTTTTCAAATCGATCCATACACACTGTTCTGAGAGGATCCCCCTGTAAACAATCGAGATTCAGTCTTCCTCCAAAAAGGGGCACTTGGGCCGATTTTATTCTGGTTTCGTAGTATGGATGGAAATCCTTAATGTCGATCTCTTCACCGACCTCAACTAACGGTTCGTTTTTTACAATGTGGATTTTAGCACTTACAAGGATACCGAAATACCCCATGGTCCCGATCATACACTTAAAATGTTCATCCTCGGGTCTAAGTGTTTTCAACTCCCCCTCAGCATCGATAATAGTCATTTCTACAACTGTTTTAGAAATCGATCCCACATCATGCGCCCAACCGTGGCAATTGATTCCAGAGATCGATCCGCCGATGCTGAATGGGTCGGAGGCCTGTTTGACAATTACCGATCGATCACATTTATCGAGCTCCAACTGCAACTGCTCCCAAGTAGCTCCCGCACCCACAGTCACCGTCTCTAAATCGTCCGATAGCTCAATCTGATGCAAATTTTTCAAATTGATGACGATCTGATTAGGGTCAACAGGAACTGTTTGTATACCCTGACTCATTCCGGCACCAACGATAGAAATTTG
>RGXB01000253.1 GCA_010029555.1 bacterium | reverse complement strand
GTTCAAGAAATTTGAATCAGGCTAACTTAAATTAGGGTACTAGTGCGATCACCCGGGCTGGTGAACCTGTCGCCCCTTCGATTGGGAGCGCACCTATGAATACGTTGGCCCCAACAGCAGGTAGTTGGTCAAGATTGGTTAAGTTTTCAAGATGGATTCTCTGCCCATGAAGCAGAACCTTATTGCAGCTAAAATTTGAATCTTTGCCCGGTTCGATTCCTGCAGTATCAATTCCCAGTCCTGCAATGTTTCTGTGTACGATTAGATACCGAGTAACCTCCAGGCTGAATCCGGGGAAGTGCAAGCTATTGGAATCATCCTTGCCGAAATACTTTTCACTAGAAAAATACCTGCTCCAACCGGTGTGTAAAAGCACTAGGCAACCCGCTTGGACCTTGCCATTGGTTTTCTCCCATTGCTGTAAATGCGCCAAGGTTAACTCGAAATCGGGATTTGCTTCGCATTCTTTTGCGAAATCGATAACCACACATGGTTTGAAAAGGGAATCGGGTAAAAGGTTATCAAGGGTGGTTTCATGGTCATGAAAGTGCGCTGCCACCCCGATATGGGTACCGCTGTGCTCGCCCATGGAAAAACCACCAAGTTTAAAGCCATCCTTGGCCAGTTGGTTTAGAGGAAATAAGGAGACTTGTGGATCGCCTGGCCAAACTGGAATGGCAGGATTGATGGGATGGGTAAGATCAATGATCTTTTCATAGTTGAGACTTGGCACGAGGAGGCCCTCTGTTTTGTAAAAACTGCCCTTGCAAACATTGTAAAGGAAGGTATAGCAGGTCCTTAGTTGGTGTTAATAAACCAGCGGGCCTGAACAAGGCTGATTAATAAACGCAGGTTCTTTTGTGTGCTGAGACTAGCGGGAAGTTCAGCAACATTCCTTTTTTGGAGTGTAGACCAATATTTATCGGGTCCACTCGGTTGGGTCAGCCGTGCCGATGATATCTCACAAAAGAACCTTTTTTATTTGCTTAAAAACAGCACCCAACCATATCAAAAATTCAATACATTTGCCATCAAAAAGGTGTTTGTATACCATTTATTCCTTGGCGCCTTGTCTGGTAGCGATCGGAACATAACCAAATTCAAAACCTTTGGGTGGAGTTACAATCAAAGCGGGATCAAGATCCGCCAACTTTCCGATGGTGGGAGCAGGCAGATATTCTTTCTCTTTAGTCCAGACCTTGTGCAACTTTTCCACCCGCAATTGCATCG
>RGXB01000252.1 GCA_010029555.1 bacterium | reverse complement strand
GACAAAGCGGTAACCGAAAAAGGGCAACGCTCTGCTTATATCGAGGCTAAAACTTTCGGATTGGTACTAGCCGAATCTTATATGATTGCCATGCAGGAGATAGAGGGGAGGCGTTCAGGGTTTTCGCAAGAGGAGTTTTTAAATCTCCCCTGTATCTACTTTGAAACAATTGAAGAGCCGCTCAATTTTTCCGTAGCGCATGTTGCGTTCAATATGAACATCGAGTATATCGATCCTCCGGCATCAAAAATACTGATCAATCCGACGGTCCTTGTGGATCAGCAGCAGGTTGCTTTAGAGGAGGTGCGCTTTTTCGAGTGTGCCTATCCCGGCATCATCCACAACAATGTCTATTATCGATTTAGACCAGAGATCAAACGTGCGCATCTACAGCACCTTTTCACTCTCAGATCGATGACGATACCCCACCCCCTTTTAGGGACTTTCATTGAAAATGCTCTGGTAGAGTTGGGTAAATTTACCCAAATTACGCATGAGAAAGGTAAACAGTTTTATCCCACTCTCCCTTTTGTGGGGACGCTTAAAGCAGTTTGCGATTTATCCTATTTGGACGGGGAGCTTGAGGCGGCTCTCTCTTTTGATTACGGGACGTTTACTGTTCCTTCCTCTCACATGAAACTCTCGTATGACGAGGCTTGCCGATTTGTGCAGGATGTGGGTGTTTTAGCTCGAGATCTTGTGCATGAGGCTAAAATTTTAAGAGAATTATTCCAAGATTTCCAACATTTGGAAGATTCGGGGCATTTTATCGCCCGTAGCGATAAGAAGATTATCGAATTTATGACTGAGGTTGTGCCGAAATTCAATTCTACGGTGACATTTAATTGCCCCCAAAACCTTTTAGACCAGTTTATCTATGATAAAACCCGCTTTGGGTTGAATCTTGTACATTTGGACCGTATGGACGCTTTCATGATCGAGGTGAAAGTCGATGGGGATCTTAAAGGGGTAACGATGGACCGCCTTTGGGAGTGCATTCTCTCCAAAAGGGCCTTTTTGGAGCTGGAGTCACCGAAATCATCCCATAAAAAGCCTACCGACAAGGCGCGCCAAATTCCGAAGATTCTCGTCCTTAATCTTGAAGAGATGCAGAGCATCGCACAACTTTTCGATGAGCTGGGTATCCAACGGTTGGAAAACCATAAATTTGAGTGCCCTATTTGGTCTTTAGCAAATATCGATGCCTCAAATTTTGAAGGGCTTTCAGTT
>RGXB01000251.1 GCA_010029555.1 bacterium | reverse complement strand
TTTCAAATCCATCTTGGCTTTGTGGGCTGCAATGACAGCACTCACCACCTTCTGTAAATTACCTCGTGAAAGAGCATGTGCTTCCATATCTTGAGGGCTCACGTCCTTGACCCCCGCTTGAACCAACGCAATTTTTTGCTTCACAATCGTTGTGTAATCAAGCCCGCACAACTTCATCCTCAACATATCTACAAAACCAATTCCTGCCCCCGTAAGAAAAGACTGAACCCAAAGACCCACGAAGTTCAAAAGAAAAAATGCCACAAGAAGAAATATGATAAATCCGATGACACCGCCGACAAGATAAACGGTAGTAATCGAATCAGAAGCAGCTAGGATTGTGCCAAACATTAAACTCTCCCTATATTCAGACGGCTTTTGCTCTTATTCTAATTTAAATCCATGTTGGATATTTGCTCATTTTCAAACCCGGATACCACAAAGGGTTTGACCACTACATGTCCCCCTTGCGCCGAAATGCACACCACGGGCGAACCTTCAGCAATCAATATTCCCTCACTAATTGCATCAATCTTTGGTGTTACTGGTATTGCTGGGATTTTGCTAGTTCTGGGGAGTCTCGGATTGGTTGCTTATGGGCATTGGCCTAAAAACCCGGATGAATGGGTTGGCTTGGGAAAATCCATGGCACCCTATGGTATTAGCTGTATGGGGGCATTGCTTGCGGTTGTATTCATAGCACAGTTTTTGCCTTCCATGCCGATGACCAGCAAGCTTTTTCTCATTCCCCCCGATAACGATGATCAGCCTTTGTTTGCAGAAGATGAATTCCATCAAGGATTTCCAGCCTTAGTAGGCTCGATTGGTGTTGCAGAAACTTCCCTGCATCCCTCAGGAAAGGCAAGAATCGGAGATCGCTGGTTGGATGTGGTTTCGGATGGTGGATTCATAAACCAAGGGGCCAAAATAAAAGTATGTCAGGTTGAAGGTAGCAAAATTGTTGTTTGTGAAGTTTTATGATTTCTTTTTTTTGAAGGTGTTTGTTAAACAGATATTAAGTTGATTGGTTACATAGGAAAAAAAGTGCACATGGATTCAACGAATTTAACTTTTGCGGTTTTTTTAGTGTCATCTGGGTTTGTATTATTTGGATTGGAATTGTTTCTCCCCACCGGTGGAATTCTTGGGATGCTTGCCCTTTCAAGCATGATAGTGGGTATTACTTTTGCATTTAAGCAGGGTTTGCTTCAGGGTGCTATTTTTCTTTCCCTTTCAGGGATCGGTGTTCCTGTTATTTT
>RGXB01000026.1 GCA_010029555.1 bacterium | reverse complement strand
TGCGCTCAGTGTACCATGAAGAGCAGGATCCTGTGAAAAGGGCGGCGTTTGCAAAAAATCAGGGATTCATCTCTTTGCGCGAACAGGGGATTAGACTAGTTTTAAACGGGATCACTACAGTCGAAGAGATTGTGCGGGTAACAGGTAAAGGGGCAGTGTAGTATGCCTATCTTTATCTATAAAGGGATGGATGCCTCCGGTGCTCTACTAAAAAAAGAGATTTGGGCAGACTCGCTTGAGGGGGCAAAAGAGCTTTTGATCAAAGAGGAGATCTGGTTTACAGAAATTCTGCCCCAAAAGGGTGCAAAAAAAGAGCTTCTGAGTCTTCATGAAACAATCCTTTTTTTTCAGGATTTGTATCAGCTCTTGCAAGCAGGGATCGTCCTTTTTGATGCTTTGGATCTTATACAGCAAAAATTTGAGGGGACGAAACAGTACCCCCTTTTTTTAGGGCTAAAAGAATCCCTTAAAAGGGGTAAAAGCTTCTCCTCGTCGATGGAAGAAGCCAACCAGGCGTTCGATCCGGTGATCGTGGGGATGATCCGCATGGCAGAGACCTCCGGCCAAATAGCTGTTACGGTAAAAGAAATTACCGAGATGCTGAAAAAAAAAGAGGCCCTTAAAAAGCAAGTCCTCTCTGCAGTAAGCTATCCCGCTTTTTTGCTCTCTTTGGCATTAGTAATTTTAGTTGTCCTACTAACTTTTCTTGTCCCCTCCCTTAAAGAGCTCTTTTCTGAAAAAAATCTCCCTCTACTGACGCGAGCGATATTGAAATCTTCAGAAATTTTCACCGAAAATGGGTTGTTGTTTGGGGCCTTTTTTTTAGTGACCCCTTTTTTAGTGCGCTTTTTTTTAAAAATGGAGAGAGTCTCCATTTTTTTAGGGGAAACGGTGCTAAAAATCCCTGTGCTATCGACTTTTCTTAAAGAGCTCCTCATGGCCCGTTTTTGTCGCGCCCTTTATGCCCTTATAGCAGCTAATGTACCCTTAGTAGAGGCTCTAGAGCTCTGCAAAGGGGTCATGGAAAACCGTTTTTTTGTTCAAACAATCGATAAAGCCCTTTTCCTTATCCATCAGGGGAATGCAATTTCGGTCTCATTCAGGGAGTCCCCTTTGATTTCTCCACTTTTCTGTCGCATGTTAGAAACGGCCGAAAAAAGTGGAGAATTAAAAACTGTTTTATTTCAAGCTGGAGAACTTTACGAGCAGAATGTTGAGTCCTCTCTAAAAAAAATGGTGGGAGTTCTGCAACCTTTTTTAATCATTTTTATCGGATTTATTGTTGGATTGATTATGATAGGTACCCTTTTACCAATGACGGATATCAGATCTTTTATGGAGGCATCGTGAAAAAGAAAGGAAAAAAAGCGCTTACGTTGATCGAGATCATGATTGTTATGCTGATTTTAGGGCTAATTTCGGGTCTGTTTATGTTCAATATGAAGGGGAGCCTTGAGGAGGGGAAAGCTTTTAAAACCGAACAAGCATCCCAACAAATTCAGGAGATTTTTTCCATGCAGATTGCTATGGGGGTCGATCCAGAATCTATTCAAAAGGAGCCTGAGCTTGTTCTAAAAAACGCAAAAATGTTCAAAGATCCCAAATCGATGCTCAAAGATGGCTGGGGTGTGCCTTACCGTATTGAGGTGTCGCAAGAAGACGAGGTTTTTGTCCGCTCCGAAAAATTTTTATCTTACGTCCAAAAACAAAAAAACATCTCTGATGAAGACCTGAAAGAAAAATACTCCTGGATGTTTCCACCAGCTAAAATAGGCTGACTTTAAGGAATGAATCCTAAAAGACGGAGAGCTTTTTCTCTTTTTGAGATGTTGATTGTGATGGTTCTGCTTGGTACCTTGATGGGGGTCGTTTCCACGAAAGGTTTTAGCTACTGGAGGCTCTACAGGGAAGCCTGCGCCAAAGAAGAGCATAGTTTAATTTTTTCTTTGTTCTCAGAGTACGCAAAACTCGAATCGACCCCATTTGTAGTCGATTTTATCCAAAAAAATGGGCAAACATATGTCGATTTGGAAAATATTGAAGGGCTAAAGCCCGGTTTTTTTCGTGGTAAAAAGTTTGTGATTGCAGCAAAAATAAAAGAGAAAAAGGTCCTTTTTGCAAAAGATGGTAAGCCAAAAATTTTAGAAGAGCACCCCTCATGATACCCCTTGGATCGCTTTTCTTACTGCTGGTTTTGCCCCTGTGTGCTTATGAGTGCGCACGGACTAAAAAAAATCTCGTCCTTATCGATGTTTTAGATCAGGATCTCGTGGATAAAGCCTATACCACCTCCTGGCGTCGCTATATGCATAGGTATCCCGATAATTTTACGTGCTGGTTTGTAAAATCCCATCCAAATCTACCATGGTATTCTTTTGAAAAAGATGTTCTTTGGCTAAAAAAACCCCAAACCACATCCCGAACACCCCTCTGTAAACTCCTAGATGCAGTAGAGGTTTTTAGTCCACAGCTCGATCTTTATGATTTTATCATTTGTCCCAGCCATTCCTCTTTTTTAGTCTTTCCCGATCTTTTAAAATTTTTAAGTCACCTCCCGTTGCAAAAAGCAGCCTCTATAGACCAAGAATTGTCTCCACTCGACAAAACCCCCCCCCTTTTTTTTGAGGGGGCATGTACGATTTTATCGAAAGATCTTGCGCAATTACTCCTCAAAAATAAGAATTCCTTGATCGAGGCGGCCTCTAAAAATATCTTTGAGCAAAATCAAACCCTTGCCCAATTTTTCGACGCCCAAAATATCTCTATTACGAGGCACCTTTTGCATCGGTTTGAAAATAAATTTCATCGCCCTTTGAAAGTTCTAAAACAGATGGATGAGGGGATCTTCCTTTTCCAGGTCAAGCTCAAGGGGGATGCAGTATTTCGATACAGGTTAGAAAAAATCATCCATCAAGAGCTTTTTCAAATTACCTATGAGGGATTATTAGAGCCGGACAGGTTTTAACAGCTATTGCGCCAAAAACAGACACTTCATTACAATAACGGATCAATTTTACCAAAGATTCGAGGCGTCATGGACAGATTTTCTTGGGCTTTCATTTTGCAGTTAGCACTTACCACAGGTGTTATGCACGCTTTGCCCCCCAAAACTTTGGGTCAGTCCCAAAAGCCGCGTCAAGAGCAGATACTTCTTAAACCTCGACACCCTGAATGGACGAACACTATTCTTGCTACCCATCCTAGCGGTCAGATCGCAAAAATCCGTTTTTTTGAGGATGATATCGCCGTTAAAGAGATTAGTTACTTCGAAAATGGGCAAATCTGTGAAGAGGCCGACTTAACCGAGATTGACCACAAACCGGTTTATCATGGAGTCAAAGTCCAAGTCGATAGAGAGGGGCACCTTCATTCAATAATGCACTACGAACTTGGAAAAGCACATGGGAAAATGCGCGTTCTATTTCCAAACGGATCTGTGAGGCTCGAGGGGGAGTATAAAAATGGTTTTGAAGAGGGGCCTTTTACCCAATACTTCGAAGATGGTTCCAAGCTGGATGAATCGAATTTCGTCCTAGGAAAAAAGGAGGGGGAGACAATCCAGTACTACCCTTCTGGACGAAAAGCAAAAACAATTCAATGGAAGAGTGGAAAAAAAGAGGGGAAAGAGACCTCGTGGTACGAAAACGGGGTGATGGCTGCCGTTTTGCACTATGCAGAGGATCTTTTAGAAAATGATGCCTCTAATCCGGCGGTTGTGATCTATCATGAGCAAAAAGGGATCAAGGAGATTCAGGAGTTCCAAAAGGGGGTCCCAATCAATTTTCATATTCAATACCATACAAATGGTAAAGAGCGACAAAGGATTTTCTTCAAAGAGGGGAAAATCGATGGGCAAATTACGACCCGCTCGTCTGATGGGAAGGTGATTGGAGAGGCGCAGTTTAGAGAGGGGGTACCCTATGGTCACCACTATCTCAAACATGAAAATGGGCAAATAGCTTTTGTTGCCGATTACGATGATAACGGAGTTATTGTGGGCTTTATCCATGAATATACCGACAAGGGGCAGCTCATTGGGAAATTTCGCCGCTCACAAAATATGTTCGATGGCCCGTACGAGTCCTGGTACCCTAACGGGAATTTGCGCATCGTTGGATCCTACAAAAACGGAAAACCCGATGCTGAGCTTAAGACCTTTTTTGAAAATGGGAAGCTCCATACGCAAGGATTTTTCCATGAGGGGAAAAAAGAGGGGCGTCATGTCGAATTCAATGAGAAAGGGGAGAAGATTGCCGATATCGAATTTAAAGCTGACGTGCCGCACGGGCGCTGGCTCTGTTGGTTTGAGGGGGGAAAGCTAAAACAGGACATCACCTATATTGAGGGGAAAAAGAGTGGCAATTGCAAGCAGTATGCTGACAACGGGCAGGTGCTTATGGATGTAGTCTACTCTGAGGATAAGTTGGTGGGAGAGTATAAAGAGTTTTACCCGAATGGCAAACCCTCCGTAATCGGGTTTTACAAAGAGGGGAAAAATGAGGGTACTTTCAAAGGTTTTTATCAGGATGGTTCTGTAAAGTTTCAAAGAGAATTCTTGGAGGGCAAACCGATTGGAGAGCACAAAGAATTTTATGAAAAAGTGGACCTTAATGCAGAACCTCTTATACATAGACTTGTCCGTTTTGATTCCGAGGGGGTCTACCATGGGGAACAGAGAACCTATCATCCGAATGGAATCATGGCGAGTGTTATCAACTATGACGCAGGTGTTTTACAGGGGCTGAAGGTTCTTTTTGACACCGAAGGGCGTAAGATAGAGGAGGCCTGGTATGAAAACGGGAAACTGCATGGTCCGTATCTTTCTGTAGATGCTGAGGGAAGAGAGACCGTTTTACACTACGTGGAAAATAAAAAAGAGGGCCCCTATCTTGTGTACCATAAAGATGCCCCGGACGGTATCAAAATGCGTGCAGTTGAGGGCAGTTTTAAAAATTCCAAGATTGATGGAGAGTTGCGCGAATACAATGTCTACGGAGATCTTGTGGCCATGACAACCTATAAAGCGGGGAAAAAAGAGGGGTTAAGCGCTTTGTATGGGGAACATGGGAAGGTATTGATGACTGTGGAGTATGCTAATGATAAAAAAGAGGGGCGGCTAGTCCAATACTTCCCGTCGGGGATTATCGCGAAAAAATCCTACTATAAATGCGATCTGCTTGAAGGGACGCACGAGGAGTTCTACCCAACAGGCACTTTGTATAACCGCTGTTTTTACAGAGAGGGGATTCTTGACGGGGTCAGCGTCAGCTACTCTGAAGAGGGGATCAAAATCTTTGAGGGGGAGTATGACAAAGGAAAGAAATCGGGATTTTTCAATAAATACACCAATGAAGGGAAGCTCCGTTTGGAGCAGCGCTTCGAAAACGATGTCTTAGTGCTTAAAAAAACAGTAGATGAAAAGGGGAAAGTGACTGAGCACGCTCTTTAAAGAGGAGGTCGCTCGACAAACTAAAAAGACCCTCCTTTACCACTGCCTACTTATAGAGCCCTTTTTATCGATCCACTCGGTTTTAGGGCTCATTTTATGTAATTATCTTCAGGCCTCTGCGATGCAGATTTCGATCCTGATGATGTTGCGCCCCCTGATCAGTTTCTTATCTTTTTACTGGGGAACATTCATTCATGAGGATCCAAAATCTCTCCGTTTTAATCTCATGTGCGCCCATGTTTTGTCTCTTACCCCTTTTCTTTTTGTCCCCCTTTTTCCTAACATAGGGTATTTAATTTTTAGCTCTGCAATTTTTACCCTTTTTTACAGAGCAGAGGCGCCGGCACTTATAGAGATCATTCGCCGTAATTTGGACAAAAAGAGTCGCGAGTCAAGTTTTTCTTTTGCTTCTACAGCCGGATACATAGAGGGGATAGGGCTTGCTTTTTTTACAGGGTGGATGGTGGAAAACCTGGCATCGGGTTGGATTTATTTATTTCCTGCCTATGCACTGATAGGGTTAGTGGGGCTTATCTTCCAAAGCAAGCTAGAGATTAACCCATTAGAAAGGACGGAAGAGGGGAGTAAAAAGAGATTCTCTTTTTTAGAGCCGATTCGTACAGGCTGGGATCTATTAAAAAATAATCGGCAGTTTGTCCGTTTTCAGCTGGGATATTTTCTCTGCGGGGGTGGGCTGATGCTGGCTATGCCCGCGATTGCTGTTTTATTGACCAACTTAGGGTTTAAGTTTACCACCCTATTCACCTCTAATTGCGCTATAAAAGAGGTGGGGATGATTCTAGCGACACCACTGTGGGGCTTTTTTATGAAAAAGTACCGGTACGAACTTTTATCGGGTGTAGTCTTTATCTTTGTCACTTTTTTTCTAGGGTTGCTTTTTTTTCTTAAATGGGGAGTCCTATTTCTTTTTGGAGCCTATTTCGTATACGGTATAGCGCAGGCAGGGAGCCATTTATTGTGGAACCTTTCGGGCCCCTATTTTTCTCAGGAGGGGGATAGCAGTCGCTATACGATGGTGAATGTTTTCATGGTGGGATTGAGAGGCTTGGTGATGCCCTTGCTTGGTGGTTTGCTAACCGAGCTATTTGAACCTAATGTGGCGATTTTTTACGGGATGGTGCTATCAATAGCCGGAAGTTTGGTGATGCTGAGACCTCAAACTGTACAGACAGACCAAAAGGCCCTTTCTTAGCTTTTTCTCGCTATTTTTTCAAAAAAGTAGTTCACAGTATCTCCATACTCTTTTTTCTTGTTAAACGGCAGATCTTCCAGAAATTTTGTCCTTTTAGACTGTTCTACGATCATTAGGCCCCCCTCTTTGAGATGCGATCGTACCTCCTCTACCAAATTTTTGATGTCTAAATCGTATGGGGGGTCGACAAAAATCAGATCGTACTCTTTTAGGTGAGAGATAGAACGATCGACAGGGTAGGGGATAAGGGTGGCTTGTGAAGAAAAACCAAGGGTTTCCACATTTTTTTTGATGCATTCGTTAGCAACTGCATCTTTTTCCACAAACGTAGCCGTTTGAGCGCCTCTCGATAAGGCCTCAAGTCCCAGGCTTCCGCTACCAGCGAATAGGTCTAGTACACAAGCCCCTTCGATTAAATACTGTATGGAATCAAATAGCGATTTTTTTATTTTATTAGTTGTGGGCCTTGTCCCCTCTTTTGGGACCTTAAGACGCATCCCTTTTTTAGTTCCGGCAAGAATGTACATAAACGCTCAACATGGTCATAAAAATTCTACCCTTTTTTTCTGTTGTTATCTAAAAAAATCGAAAAAAGGGAAAATAAATAGAGACCGGTTAGAGCTGGATATCAAAAAGTTCTAGGCGCTTATTGGTTTCCTCAAGATTCGTACGGTTCTCTTTTTTGACATAGTCTCTGAAAGCGTCAGCTGCCCGTTTGAGCTGAATTTCCGCCTTCATTTTTGCGCGAATACTTTCGTTGCTTATGGGTTTGATTTCTTTAAGGATGCGTACGATTTTTCCATCACACATGGATTGGATTAGAAGGTTAAAGGGGGTATTTTTTTCACAGACCGCATAGAATTTCAGTGGTTGATTTAAGAAAATGGGGCCAATAAGTTGACTATGGGGGAGAATTTCTACACCCTCACTTAAGGGTGTTATAGAGAGATTTGCAAGGAAAGGATATTTGATTTTGCGAATCATGGAGCAGAATTTTCTCACAAAAGAGGTTGTAGAGGTGATTATATGGTTTTTCCCGCTACCGATCATTGAGATAAATTGGAGATCTTGGTGATCTTTAGAGGTAAGCGAGAAGGTTAAAAGCTGGAAATTCCCCTGGTTTTTTTCCACAATTTTTTTAGTCTCCTGCAGATACACAAGCTGTTTTTGCGGCTTCACTGAGTCGGCCATGAGGGCAACGGTTGTGAGGGTGTTGTCATCTTCAGAGGGGACAAGGGTTGCACAGGTCTTTAGCAGCAGCCCTGTTTCAGACCCTTGATAAGATTCGACTTTTTCTAAAAATCTTTTTGCAAGTATTTGTTTATCGAGACTTGCGCTAACAGAAGAATCGAAGAGTTTTTCCACCGTTTTTGCGACTACAAGGATGTTGAATCGTGTATCGGTATTTAAGCTTTTTAAGCTCCTTTGGATCGCCTGCTTGTAAATGGCAAAATGTTCAACCGGGGTATTTTTGGAGCCGTCAAGGACAAAAAGAATTTCCTGGTCTAAAATTGAGGGTCTGGCTGTCTCAGAAAGTTCTAGTTCGATCTCCACCCCATAACCCTCTTTTGAAGAGAGGGCGGCGCTTGTGGCCTTTGTGAAAAACTGCTCTGTTACATCTTCAGCCAAGTAGGGGAGATTTCGAAAACAGTCTACAGAGGCAAAGAACTTTCTTGTCTGCTCATTAAGCATTCTTGCTCCGGTGATCATTGCCAAGGATTTAGAAGTTAAAGGGATCTCTTTTAATGAGATCTCACTTTGCAAGAAATGCTTGAGAATTTTCCTCTGCGGTGAATCCAGTACGGCTATTTCAATCTTCTCTATAGAGATTTTTTCTACATAATCGTTAGCTACAGGCTCAAAAGAAACCATTTTTTTGTGTTCAAGGCTGATGGAGGTGCGAAATTTCTGCCCGGGGAGTAAATCAAGACGGTCTTTGTCTGCTATAAGGGTCTCGGTTTTGGCGTCAAATAGCTCAAGCAGGGCCTCTTTTTGCGTGGATATTTTGATAAATCCGGGGTGCAAAATATTGACATGAGTCAAAAATACCCCTGACGAGTAGAGCACTTTTAGATGGTTTTTTTCCTCATCGATCTTATGCGGCAAATACAGGGTTTGGATCTCTTGTTGCGACTGTTGGGGTGGCAGCTCCTTATAAAAAGGGATGCCTGAAGCAATTTTTGTCTCCAGTCCTGTAGTTTTTTGTGGCAAAAGCAGCTTGTTTTCGGCGCTGTTCAGGTCTGTAGTTGAGAGAACAAGGGGGTGATGAAAAACCACAAACTTTGAGGATATCAGAGGTGTATTACTCTCAAGCTTATCGGCTAATTCAAGCGGTTCGTTAGAAGCCACATTTTCATCGTGTAATTCAGGTATAGTGGGAAGGACCACTAGAGGTTGGGTAATGAAATCATGACAAAAATTTCTCACAACTTTAGGCAACGGTAGAGATAGAAGTGGTGTCGAAAATAGCCTCGATTTTTCCAAAGTATTGGAAAGACCATGCATATTGATTGGTGAAGATTTTGTCGATAGTGAGCACGATTGACTTTTTTCGAGGGGGTATTTTGTAGCAAAATAGTCAAACAGTCGGTTTAGCTTCTCCTCGAAGGGATGAAAAAGATCTGCTACGTACTCACAAAAAAGATGGATCGGTTGGAAAATAGGGTTAAGCGGGAACGGGTATGTGAAATTTGTCCATCGAAAAAGCGTTTTATCGCTCGGTTCAAGATATCTAAAGAAAAAGATCGTTTCCCCTTTGTCGGTTTGTGGAAAAAAGGAATTCTCGTTAGAGGCGGTATTATTCGCAATCATGTAGAGCAAAAGATGGGGGATTTCCAAAAGGGAAAACGGATGATCCTCTAAAGAGGACTCGACCGAGGCTTTGTTATTCCCTTGTATTCCGTGTGGCGTACTATAGATCCCATCAACGGGATTTACGGGGAGATTAGGTGGGTTAATAGGTGAGATTTTGGAGACTAATTGAGTGGTTACCGGCTCAAGATCCTCGTTCTGAATACTTTTTGGCTCGGTCTCCTCTATTATTAAAAAGGCATTTAAGGAATTTTCTCTGATCGGCTCCAGTGTAGAGATCTCCTGGGGTGGATTTTCCTGTTCCGTTTCAAAAAAATTGGTGTGCTTTATCGCGGTGCTAGAGTTTTCAGCTATTTGGGGCTGTTCGATGAAAGCATAATAGGGGTATTCCCCCTCATCTCCGATAAAAAGAGGCTCATCAGAATCGACACTCGCATCAAGGTAGCTGTAATATTCTTCTAAAAGTGGTAAAGGGGTATCCTTTAGGTCTTTTTGGTTCAATTCAAGACTAAAATGGACTTTAAAATTTTTAGCAATCCTAAAGGAAATTTGTTTGTGTTTTTGGCTTAATTCCTCTTCAAGAACAAAACCCTTTGGGTGGCAGACCTCTTTGCCTACTGGCAAAATGGTTTCTTTGGCTAAATGGACGGGAAGTAAAGGGAGAGGTAAGATTTTCCCCCTGATAATAGCGTGACAAGGGGTGTTTGATTCTTCGATCAGGGAATTTTTTTTCTCAAGATGTTTAAGAGAAAGAGAGATTTTTTTCAAAGAATGGTTTTCTGATTTATAGTCAGATTCCAGTATAAAGAGGTCATTCAATTCCTCCTCCACCAGAGGGGAAAAATTCTCATAAATGAACACAGTCTCTTTTTCTATGGGGATATCGGCTTGAGAAACAACAAAAGGGTCGAGCTTACAAAAATGGGAGGATGAATAGCGTTTATCTATGAAAAGAAGGTGAGGATGAAGAGAAATATACCCCGATTTTTGGATTTGGAAAGGGACAAATTTTTTTGAGGAGAAAAAAGGGTGCCTTTTTTTAGAGACCAGGTGGGTATCCTCAAAAAGGAGTTTTGAATGGAAGGTAACACTCCAATCTCCACGAGAAACCTCCTCTCTTTTTAAAGAGGTTCCATCCAGGGGAATTTCCCCTTTTTCAGGAAGTTTATCTAAAAGATTCGTATAACGGGTTTTCTCAAATTTGGGGGTGTAATATTCTGGCGGCTCAAAAGCGGGCTCCACCCTTGGCCCCTCTAACAAAAGGGGTGACACATCTGTCGAGGCAGCTAAAAGTGCTGAACTCATCCAAAAGAGTGTGAAAAAGGGTTTTTTTGTCATACGCACAGTTTTAAACCTTAGCCCTACCTATTCGAAAAGATTCTCAAGATCATCTACTTTTACTTTCACATAGTGGGAGACTAAGGGCTCTTTTTTCAATTTTGAGAGGAGTTTTAACCCCTCGAGCTTGTAGACATTAGCATCCCTGGAATCCCCATTCGCCGATTCTAGACGGTATTTCGCAAGGAGCATCTCTGCATCCAACACCTGCATATACTCTTCGTACAGCCCTTTAAGCTTTGGATTCTGATTCAGACTCGATTTGTAAGCGACTATTTGGGGATCTTTAGGATTATTATAATCCTCCTTCACCCGGTTCAAAAAGAAGAGGTGCTTGGAGTCTTTTTCGAGCTCATCAGATAGATAGGTTCTTGCTTCAGCATAGACAAGGCTTGCTTCAAGGTGCAGAGGCTCTGATCCCACATCTTTTTGGATTTGCAATCCTTTCAGGTAGTTGATCTTTTCCTCAATTTGTGCCTGATTAAAATTTTCGAAATCCTCACACTCAAGGCGTATTTTATGGATGCGCGCATACTCTGAACCCATCGTTCTATGGGACCCCGAGACAGCTACGGCCTCTTTAAGAGTTTCCAGGGCCATTTTTTTATTCCCTTGCACCTCATAAATTTTGGAGAGTTCGATAAGAGCCTCTTGCCTTTGGCTCCATGTATGGGCACACTTTCTATAGGACTCCGTAAGGATCTCTAGGTAGGATTGTTTTTGGCGCAAATTCCCCTCTTTATGGGCAATACGTACAAGTCGCATCATATCCCACTCAAGAGTTGGAGCACTCTGGATCTGATTAAGGAAGGTCTCTTTGCCCGACACCAAAATTCTTTGCAGGATTTTTTTGGCCTTGGATAAGTTGTCGGGAAGGGGGGATTCTGCCCCTTCTACCCTCTCATAAACACTTAAGTGTAGCGGAGATTGGTCATAGAAAATATTCGATAACCATAAAAGATTCTCTTTTCGGATATCGAGGTCCTCACGAATGAAGGCCGCATAGAGGTGTTGGGATGCTTTTTCTTGGATCTCTTTAAGCCGTTTAGATTGCAATTGTGTTAAATTAGGGTGAGATTCTAAAGATTCTTTATAACGAAGTAGGGCATTAAAGATTTGGATGTGCATCGAGCTGAGGTGATCTTGTTTCTGCGCTAACTGGATCGATTTATCGGCATGTTCAATAAAGTTCTCGTAGTTGGTGCGCATACGGTCATAGCAGAGAGCAACAAGGAGGTGGGCATCCGAGATAGAGCTATGTTTGGAATAGTCTTGGATATAGGTCACAAGCTTTTGCAAGGATTCCTGTGTATACCCTAAATCAAAACCGACTTTTGCCTGCAAGAATCGGCTCTCTTGAATCTCTTTATCAGACAACCCCTTGGCATTAGACAACACCCAACTCAAATCACTAAAGAATTGAATTTTTGAGAATTCCTCTACAGTGTGCTCTTCTCTTTGGATCAGATCGTAAAGCTGTAGTGTTCCTGAGAGGTAATAACGCCAGGCGAGATGGATCTGATCTGAAGAGGGGAAGGTGTCGATAAAACTTTTCAAACTCGTACGGGAAAGCTCATACTGCTCATTGTCGTAAGTTACAAGCCCATATTCGAGCAAAAGCGAATCGGCACTCTCAAAATCACTGAATTGTTTTAGGATTTTTTCCAGCTGACACTGCGCCTCATGTGTTTTAAGCTGCTCTTTCAAAAGTAGTGCGTGGATAAAAATTGCTTTAGGGATCTCTTTATCTTGGGGAAAGGCCGACTCAAACTTTTTAAGCGCTTTTTCGTACCGCTCAAGGGCTTTAAGCTGCTGGCTCGATCCAAGCTCAATTAGGTAGAGATTTTTCTTTTGGGCTTCGTCTAAAGCGCTTCTCGCCTCAAGCTTATCAAGAATTTCAAGTGCTTTATCATACATTTTTGCCCCAAATAAAGAGCGT